>JAYVRQ010000441.1:0-4686 GCA_043776145.1 Chthoniobacteraceae bacterium | reverse complement strand
CGGGTCTTTCAAAATCATCTCACCCGCGACGTAGCCAAGCACGCCGCCGCCGAGCCAGATGATCCAGCGGAAGCGATTCATCAATTTCGCCAGCAGCCCGCTGCCCCAGACGACGAGCGGGATGGAAAGCAGCAGGCCGAAAATGACGAGCTTGAGATCGCCCTTCGCGGCTCCGGCGATGGCGATGACGTTGTCGAGGCTCATCGCCACGTCGGCGACGATGATGGTGCGGATCGCTTCGCGCAGCGACGCGCCGGGGCGCACATGGTCCTCCCCCGCGCCGACGGGCCGCACGAGTTTCACCGCGATCCACACGAGCACGAGTCCACCGGCCAGTTGGAGCAGCGGGATTTTCAGCAGCGCGGAAATCACCGCGATAAAACCGAGGCGCAGCACGACCGCGCCGGCCGTTCCCCACACACGCCCCCAAAACTGCTCGCGCGCTGGTAGCTTGCGGACGGCGAGTGCGATGACGAGCGCGTTGTCCCCCGCGAGCACGAGATCGATCAGCACGATCTGCAACCAGCGTGCCCAGAATTCCGGCTCGGTCAGAAAGTTCAGCACTGAGCCACGTCTATTCGCCGACGCTCTCCGTTGGTGGCGGCTCGATTGGCGGCTCCACGACTTCCGCAGTGACAGCTTCTTCCGCGATCATTTCGGGCGGCGCGGATTCGCCCGGCGGCGCTTCCTCCGTGGCGGATTCGGAAGCCGGGGAAGATTTCTCCGCCTTTTCCGGCGCGGGTTTTTCCCCCGGTGCGAGCGGCAGGTCGAGCGTGCCGTCGTGGAACTCGATGACGTGTCCCGCCTGAACGAGATAGTGCAGGTCGAGCGCCATCGCGGTCTTGCGCTCCCCGGCGTCGGGTGCGTCGTGCTGCGCGCCGAGGATTTTCACGGCGAGATCGTGCCGCGTGCATTTCGGCGCGGCTTCGATGGCCGATAAAATCGCGGCGATGCCCTCGGAAAAAACCTGACCCTTCGGCGCGCGCTGCGGACGGATCGGCGAGACGAGCACGAGGCGCTTGCGATGTTTGATGTAATGCAGACCCGCCTCGTGAAACGCGGGCCGGAGCAGGTTCACGACATTTTGCGGGAACTGCTTTTCGCTTTCCCAAGCCGTGCGCAGCGTCGCGCCGATCATGCGATCATTGCTGACGCGGCTCGCCGGGCCGGAGGTTTCCAGCGTCGTTCCGGTCTTCAGGACTTGCGGCAGATAGTTTTTGCGGAAGTGCAGTTCGGCATCGGCCACGCTTTTGAAAGTGAGCGGCTCGGGTTCCTTCAACGTCACGTACGTCGTCGAAGTGCGCGCCTGTTCCTTCCAGTCCGCGACGGCCTGCTCGTCGTTCACGACTTCGATTTCGTGCTGCTGAAATTCGGGGAACGACATGCGCCGGCTGAAACGCTCCTCATAAAGTTTGCGCAGCGCGGGCTGGTAGGCGTGGTAATTCGTCGGCCCGAGCAGCGTGCCCGACGAGCGGCAGCGCGCGACGTTTGAGAAGTTCCCCTTCAACGGCTCGCCCTGCACGATTTCCTCGCTGTAATACTCCGCGCGCGCCGCGCGAAACGCCCCGCGCTCGATCGCCGCGCGATCGAACGACACCGGCCCGTCGCCGCATTGGTGGAGCGGCACCGCCGCATCCAGCGAAGTGATCCGCACGCGATGGCGCTCCGGCTTTTCGAGAAAAAGCCGCGCCGTGCCGAAGAGCGGATACGCGCGCGTGCCCGACTTGATCTGCCGCGTGATGCCCGCGAGCCCGTGCGGCTCGGGGAGAAATTCGATCCGCACCTCCGCCGTGCGAATCTGCGGCGGCGCAGGCTGGCGATCCTGTTCACGCCGCTGCTCGAAAGGACGCCCGCCCCCACGCCGGTCGCCCCCGCGCTCGTCGCGTTTCCCTTTCGGCGGACCATCGCGACGCGGCCCGCGCCGGTCATCGCGCCCGCGCGGCGGCGGCGGTCCGTCCCGACGCGGCCCACGATTATCCCGATCTCCGCGCGGCGGCCCGCCCCGGCGCTCGCCGCCATCGCGGCGCGGACGGTCGCCCGTGTCGCCCTGATAGTCGGCGTAGCGATTGGGCGCAGGGCTCTCCTTCAGCCAATCGGGCAGGAATTTCAGATCAATTTCGACAGGCGCATCGCTCATTGAAATCGTGTTACCCCCTTTTGCCGGGAATGTAAATGAGCCGCTTCCCCATTCATTTTGCGGCCCGGAAAAATTCCCGAATTATTTGTTGCCATCGCTTCCGCACGCTTCTAAAGCCTTGCCATTCAGACCAACCACACCAACCACTCAACCACTGCCAATTTTATGTCGGAAAAATCCATTGAGGAGAAAGTCAAAGACATCATCGTCGAGCAACTCGGCGTCAACCCGGAGCAAGTCACCACGAACGCCTCGTTCATCGAAGATCTCGGCGCCGACTCGCTCGACACCGTGGAACTCGTCATGGCGTTCGAGGAAGTTTTCTCCGTCGAAGTCCCCGATGAGGACGCGGAGAAACTCCAGACCGTGGGCGACGTGGTGAAATACATCGAGGACAAGACCTCGAAGTAATTCCCGGCCTTCCAACTTCAAATTTGCAGGAGCCACGGTCATTCGCCGTGGCTCTTTGCTTTTCCGGGAAAGAAAACTTTTTCTAATCGGCGGAAACTTTTTCCACCGCGCGGAGTTTTTCCGGGCCATGAACAGATTCCTATTCACTATCCCCGTCGCCATCACGGCGCTCATCGCCACCTCCGTCAGCGTCTTCGCGGAAGACGAAAAACCGAAAACCGAACGCCCCGCCGCGCGCGGTCCCGGCGAGCGTTTGAAAACCCTGACGGAAAAGCTCGGCCTCACCGAAGAGCAGCAGGGCAAGATCAAGGAAATCTTCGCGAAGAACGCGCCCAAGGCCAAGGCGCTGCGCGAAGACACCGCGCTTTCGCAGGAAGACAAGCGCGCGAAGATGATGGAACTGCGCAAAGCCGAGGCGGAGGAAATCCGCGCCGTGCTCACACCCGAGCAGCAGGAAAAAATGAAGGAACTCCGCAAGGAAGGCAAACCCGCCAAATAACGCGGGCGGCTCTTAACCATTCACCAAAACTGGGGCGGGAGGCGAAAGCCTCCCGCCCTTTTTTTGGGGGGTGCGATTGAAAGTGGAGTCGCTGGGCAGCCGGGCGTGGAGGCAGGCTGGAAGCCCGCGATACGGCAAGCCGGAGGCTCGCGCTACGGCTCTGCGGCGTCCGCGCCGCATCGTAGCGCGGGCGTCCGCGCCTGCCGTGTCGCGAGCGTCCCGCTTGCCTCAGCCCCGTTTGCTCTCGGCACCTCCCTTTTTCTCGCGAACCTACTCGCGCACCTGCCCCGTCCCGCGCAGTTGATATTTGTAAGTGGTCAGTTCCTCCAGCGCCATCGGGCCGCGCGCGTGGAGCTTGTCGGTGCTGATCCCGATCTCCGCGCCGAAGCCGAATTCGCCGCCATCGGTGAACCGTGTCGAGGCATTCCAATAGACCGTCGCGCTATCCACCTCCGCGAGAAAACGCTCCGCCGTCTTCTCATCGCGCGTCACGATTCCATCGCTGTGATGCGATCCATTTTCCTCGATGTGCGCCACCGCTTCATCGAGCGAATCCACGACCTTCACGGCGAGGATGAGATCGAGAAACTCCGTGCGGAAATCTTCCGGATTCGCAGCGACGATCCGATTGGCAATTGGCAATTGGCAATTGGCCATCAGCGATTTCATCGCCGCCTCATCGCAACGCAGCTCCACGCCTTTCTCCAAAAGCGTCCTCCCCGTCGTCGCGAAAAATTTCTTCGCGACCTCGCGATGTACGAGCACCGTCTCGATCGCATTGCACACGCCGGGACGCTGGCACTTCGCATTCACCACGATCGACTCCGCCATCGCGAGGTCCGCGTCCTGGTCCACATACATGATGCAAATGCCGTCGTAGTGCTTGATGACCGGCATCCGCGCATGGCTCACGACCGCCTCGATCAGCCCCTTCCCGCCGCGCGGCACGATCACATCGAGATAGCGATCCATCTCGCACAGGTGCCGCACCGCCTCGCGATCCGTCACGGGAATGAGCACGATCGCATCCGCGGGCAACCCCGCCTTCGCGCCGCCGCGACTCAGCGCCGCCGCGATGGCGACATTCGAGTGAATCGACTCCGACCCGCCGCGCAGGATCGTCGCGTTCCCCGTCTTCGTGCAAAGCACCGCCGCATCGCTCGTCACGTTCGGACGCGATTCGTAAATGATTCCCACGACCCCGATCGGCACGCGCACCTTCGTGATGCGCAATCCATTGGGCCGCGTCCAATCGCGAATCGTCTCCCCCACCGGATCGGGCAGCGCCGCGACCTCGCGAATGCCCTGCGCCATCCCCGCGAGTTTCTTTTCGTTCAAAGCGAGCCGCTCCAGCATCGCGCCGCTCAAACCATTCGCCTGCGCCTGCGCGAGATCGCGCGCATTCGCGGCGAGGATTTCCGCCTGCGCCGAGAGAATCTCATCCGCCATCGCCAGCAGCCCCGCATTTTTTGCCGCCGAATCCAAGCGTGCGAGCACCCGCGCCGCCGCACGCGCGCGACGACCGTATTCGAGAATCTGTTCTTTCAAATCCATGCCGCCACTTTTCTCCACCGCCCTGAGCTTGGCAATGCGACAGTGCCGGACAGCGCGGAACTCCGACGATCCGCCGCGCTACTCG
>JAYVRQ010000440.1:0-4687 GCA_043776145.1 Chthoniobacteraceae bacterium | reverse complement strand
CCTGAACGACCCCGAGTATTGCGAAGTGTCGAAGGAAGCACTGATGGAGTGGTTTGAGATCATCCGGCAGGGAATGCCGCGCGTCCTGCTCGCGCTGGCGGATTTTAGCGAGGAGGGTCGGCGGATGCGGCAGAACAGCCCGTTTGCCGTGGTGATGCCGCAGGAGGAACGGCTGGAGATTCTCGCCCGGTATGAAGCGCGCCGACCTCGAACACATCCTGCGGGCGTCTAAAGGCGCGACGGGTGAGACGGAGTTCATCGTCATCGGGAGTCAGGCGATCCTCGGACGTTTCCCGGATGCGCCGCGCGTGTTGCGCGAGTCGATGGAGGCGGATGTTTATCCGAAGCACCGGCCCGACTTGTCGCCCGAGATCGAGGGCAGTCTCGGGCGTTATTCACAATTCGATCTCACCTTCGGGTATTACGCGGATGGGGTAAGCCCGGACACGGCGACGCTGCCCGATGGCTGGGAGGACCGGCTCGTTTCCGTGAGCAATGAGAATACCGGCGGTGCGGTGGGATGGTGCCTCGATCCACACGATCTGGCCTTTAGCAAACTCGCGGCGCGGCGGGAGAAGGACATCGCGTTTGTCGCGGAGCTGATCCGGCACAAGCTGGTGCGCCCGTCGCGCGTGGAGTCGCTGATCGCGTCGTCGGCGGACGACTCGTTGCGTGAAAGACTGGGCGAAGCATGGGCAATTTGCCGCGTGCGTGCTGCGGAGGATCGCGGCCCGGTCTGAGCAATGGCCGACGTTTTCACCAAGGCGAAGCGCAGCGCGGTGATGTCGCTCATCCGCTCGCGCGGAAACAAGGCGACGGAACTGCGGATGATCGCGCTCTTTCGCTTGCGTGGGATCACCGGCTGGCGGCGGAATGCGCGCGTTTTTGGCAAACCGGATTTTGTTTTCCGCGCCGCGAAAGTCGCGGTGTTTGTGGATGGTTGCTTTTGGCACGGCTGCCCACGACACGGGACGAAGCCGGTGAACAACCGCGCGTTTTGGAAGGCGAAGTTCGCGCGCAATGCGGCGCGGGATCGCGAGGTGACGCGCACTTTGCGCCAAGCGGGCTGGCGGGTGTTGCGCGTGTGGGAGTGCGCGCTGACGCGAAAGCGCGCAGGCAGCACGGCGGCGCGGATCGTTCGCGCGCTCGGTTAGTTTTTCGCGCCGCGTCACGCCGCAGCGACTGCGCGCGGTCGCACACTGAGTACCTCATCCTTTCGCAACGCCTCGACCTGCGACTCGCACACGGTGATCACGACGATGGTGTCGCCAATGGCGTTGAACACTTCCAATTCGTAGCCCGGCTCTTCATCTGGACGGCCATCGTAATACTCGACGATGGTCGCGACATCGCCCCGGCGCAGGTTTTCGTGCGGCAGATCCTCGGCGAGGGCAACGCGGCTGAAGAGCGGGTATTTCAATCTACGCAACAGTTGCCAAACGACGGACGCAGCGCACGTCGTCTTCCCGCAGCGGTTCGAGGGCCGATGCCGGAACCTCACGAACGTCGATCGTGTCGCCGAGCGCAGTCATTACTTCGACGGTGTAGCCGCGCGTGCCGTCGGGTGCGGTCAGTTCCTCCACGAGTTTCACGATGTCGCCACGACGGAGGTTGGATCCGGGAACGTCCGCGGCAACGGCTGCGTCGGTGTAGATCTCGAGGTTCATGCGATTGGCTGCAGCTGCGGGATGAGCGTAACGAAATGGACGGCTCCCGACAAGGCGTGCTTTAGCCAGATGGTGCGAATGAAAATCCGCGTGCCGGATGGACCGAGAAGCGGACCTTCGATCCGATAGATCTCGCCGAAAACCGTGCGGCGTACGAGCTGGGCGTCGAGCGGGAGGATTTAAGCGCGCATGTCTTCGATCAGCCGGTCCACGATTCTCGATCGTGTAACCGGCTCGCGCGAGGTAGCGCGATTTGTCGCTCCGGGTCTGGAGGAGCAGGAGGTAATCAGTGAACTTCTAGCGCGCGATCGTGGAATCAGGCGGTAGCGTCATCGGAGCGTTCCAACGCTGCACTTACTTCCCCCCGATAGCGAAGAGCTGCACTTACTTCCCCCCGATGGCGAAGATGTGGCCGTCTTCCGCGCCGACGATGATTACGCCGTCGCTCGCGGCGGGGGAGGCGGTGATGGGGGCGCCGATGTCGAAGGCCCAGCGTTCTTTTCCATCGGCGATGGCGACGCAGTAGAGACGCCCGTCGCCGGAGCCGACGACGAGGGCGTCGCCGCAGACGACGGGGGAGCTTTCGACTTCGCCGCGGGTTTGGAAGGTCCACGCGGATTTGCCGGTCGCGCGCTCGATGCAGTGGAGGCGTTTGTCGCGGCAGCCGAGGAAGACGCGGTCGTCGGTGACGGCGGCGGAGGAAAAATACGGGAAGTTGCGGTCGCGATATTTCCACAACACGGAGCCGGCTTTGGCGTCGATGGCGAGGACGAGGTTGCCGTAGTTGCCGACGTAGCCGATGCCGTCGGCGACGGCGACGGAGGAGGCGATGTAGGCGTCGGATTCGATCTGGCGCAGTTCCTTGCCGTTGGCGAGCGCGAGGACGTGGATGTTCGCATCGCATCCGCCGAAGAGGACTTCGCCGGTCGGGAGCAGCGCGGGGGTGCCGTTGATGTAGTTGTCGGTCGGGTGCGTCCAGACGGCTTTGCCGGTGGCGGCGTCGATGCAGTGGAGATTCGAGTCGTAGCTGCCGATGAGCAGCCATTGTCCGTCACCATTGGGATTCTTCGCGTGGTTCGCGCCGCCGAGGATTTTGTCGCCGGTGTCGTATTTCCATTTCTGCGCGCCGGTCGCGGCATCGAGGGCGTAGAGACTGGCGTCGGAGGAGCCGATGAAAACGGTGCCGTCGAGGACGAGTGGCGTGGCTTCGATGCTGCCCTGCGTTTTGAAAGTCCACGCTTCTTTCCCGGTGGAAAGTTCGAGCGCGTGGACGACGCCGGCGTCATCGCCGACGAAGACACGACCGCCCGCAATCGCTGCGCCCGCCTTGATCGGCTTGCCAGCATCGGCGACCCAAAGTTGCACGGCTTTCGCGGGGGCGGGCATCTGTGACAGACCGCGGAGCTGTGGGCCGCCGCGGTGCATGGGCCAGTCCGCGAGAGCACTTTGGGAAAGCAGCACGAGCGCGAGAAGCATTCGAGGGTTCATCCCAAGACCTCCGCGTAAAGCTCCTCGAAATCCTGCGCGTCGATCTTTCGCGGGTTGAAGCCCGCGGTCCATTGCTGCGCGGCTTCGGCGGCGAGTTTGGGGAATGCGCTGGGGTCGATGCCGAGCTTGGCGATGCCTTCGCGCATTCGCGCGGCGTCGAGGATCGTGTCGAGTTCGCCGATGAGGTCGTCGATGCACGCGAGCCCGGCGATCATCGCGAGTTCGAGGTAATGATTGTGCGCCTCGGGATCGCGTGCATTGAAGGCGATCACGGCGGGCAGCATCAGGCCCACGGCCTGGCCGTGGACGATTCCGTAGTGCGCGGTCAGCGGATTCGCGGCGGAGTGTGCGGCGCCGAGCATTGAGTTTTCGATGGCCGTGCCGGCGAAGGCCGCGCCGAGCTGCATCTGGCTGCGCGCTTCGAGGTCGCGCGGATCTTCGAGCACACGCTCGATCGCGCCGTAGCACAGCCGGAACGCCTCGCGCGAATACATCGCCGAGAGCGGATTGCGCTTCTTCGTCACCGCGGTCTCGAAGGCGTGCGCCAGCGCGTCGATGCCCGTGCAGGCGGTCACGCGCGGAGGCTGCGAGACGGTGAGCAGCGGATCGAGGATCGCGATTGCCGCCGCCGCCTTCGCATCGCCGCACGCCATTTTCTGATGCGTCTCCTCATCCGAAATCAGCGCGAACGACTGGCACTCGCTGCCTGTGCCCGCCGTGGTCGGGATTGCGATGAGCGGCAGCATCGGCTTCGTGGCTTTGCCCACACCCCAGTAGTCCTGAATCCGCCCTCCATTCGTCAGGATGAAATTCGCGCCCTTCGCCGTGTCCATGCTGCTCCCACCGCCGAGGCCGACGATGAAATCGATGCCCGCCGCCCGCGCAACTTCGACGCAGCGATCCACATCGACTGTCGTGGGATTTTCGCGCACTTCGTCGAAAACAGTGACGTGCAAACCCGCGGCTTCGATGAACGAAATGGCGCGCGATGGATGGCCTGCGGCGGCAAGTCCTTTGTCCGTCACGAGCAGCGCGTGTTTGCCGCCGAGTTCGCGTGCGAGTTCGCCGACACGTTCCAACGAATCTGCTCCGAAAACGATCCGCGTGCGGGGCTGATGATCGAAGCCGGCGGAGTGCATCAACGACAGAATACCAGGAGGCCCGCGAAACACGCGAAAAGACGCGAAAAATAGAGAGCAATTTTCATCGGAAATTCTTTCGCGTCTTTTCGCGTGTTTCGCGGGCTCTCACACCGCGCGGTCGATCGAGCGGCGCTTGTAGAGGAACTCGAACATGTTGCCTTCGTGCGGCTGGTCCCACGAGATTTTCATCGTCGAAATCGGGCCGAGGTTCAGGCGCTCGATGAGCGGGGAATCCAGCAGTGCCGCGGTGAAGACGGGGTCTTTCGTGATCGCGGTGACGACGAGCGACGGGCCGATCTCGGCGAGCATTCGCGCCTGCGGGACTTCGACGACGCTCGCGTACGGGCAGAGGTATTCCTTGTTCGCGAGCGGGTGCGCGAAGGAGTCGCA
>JAYVRQ010000439.1:0-4707 GCA_043776145.1 Chthoniobacteraceae bacterium | reverse complement strand
GCTGCGCTCTGGGTCTCCACCGAGAGCGATCCGTCCGCTTTTATGAATTGTCGCGCGAAGCTTTTCGCGAGCGATCCGCAACGCGCAGAGTATTCCAAAGCGGCGGCTTCTTTTTTCAGGGCACGCGCCAGTTCCGCCATGTGGTGCGCGGAGATGAAGTGGTAGCAGAGATCGACATACTCAATTGGCGTGTCCTCGCCGACATTCAGCCAGTCGCCCCAAGTGTTGCCAACTTTCACACCCTTCAACTCCGGGTCCGCCTTCGCGCGCCAGTCCATGAATTTCACCATCGAATCCCAGTGCTTCGCGATGAGCCGCTTGTCGCCGTACACCTGCCACATCGTGTATGGCACGATCACGCCCGCATCCGTCCACGCGGTGCCGTGCGTCGCGCCGGGTGCGCCGTGGGCGAAGGGATACGGCGCGTAGTCGGGATACGCGCCGCTGTCGCGCTGCGCTTCGCGCACGTCGTCGATCCATTTGGCGAAAAAGGCGGCGACATCCGCGTTGTAGCTCGCGGTGCGGGCGTAGATTTGCGCGTCGCCCATCCAGCCGAGACGCTCGTCGCGCTGCGGGCAGTCGGTGGGGATTTCGATGAAGTTCGCCTTCTGCGTGCGCACGGTGTTGCGCCAGAACTGCGTCATCGTCTCGTCGCTGCACGCGAAGTCGCCGACGATCGGAGTGTCGTTGTTCAGCACGAGGCCTGTCACGGCATCGAGCGCGGGCTTTTCGGTGAGGCCGGTGAGTTCGACGAATTGGAAACCGTGATAGGTGAAGCGCGGCTGCCACGTTTCGCCATCCGAATCACCGCGCAGCGTGTAGCAATCGGTCGCGCGCGCTTTGCGGAGATTTTCCGTCATCAGCGTGCCGTTCTTGTGCAGCATTTCGCCATAGCGAATCTGCACGCGCGTCCCCGCCGCGCCTTTGATCTTGAGCCGAATGATCCCCGCGATGTTCTGCCCGAGGTCGAAGATGAACACGCCCGGCTTCGGCTCAGTGATTTTCTTCGCTGGCAGTTCCTCCGTCACGCGAATCGGCGGCGCGGTGTAGGCCACGAGCCGCGCGGGTTTTTGAAAACCAAGCTCCACTTCCTTCTCCACGCCCGGCTCGAAAAACTTCGCCTTCACGCTGCCATTTTCGGTGGCGAGGACGGCGGGGGACCATTTCCAATCTGCCTCCTTTGAATACACGTACGGCTTCAACTGCATTTTACGCAGTTCGTTCGTGGAGATTGGATCGGAGAGCAGGTACGGTTCGCCGGGTTCCTTGCCTCGGCACCAAGCGAAATTTTCGTGTCTCGCGTCGTAACTTTCGCCCATCAACAAATCCGCTTCGCGAATCGGACCGTCGCCGCTCACCTGCCACGTCGCATCCGTGCCGATGATTTCGTGCGAGCCATCCGCGTATTCGATGTCGAGTTGCGCGAACAGAGCGGGCGTCTTGCCGTAGATCGCGCGTCCGCACTTGTTTGGTCCGTAGCCGACGAGCAGGCCATAGCCGACGTAGCCCGCATACCAGCCATCCGCGACGATCGCACCGACGCAGTTGCCTCCTTTGTTCACCAGCTTCGTTACATCATGCACGCGGTAGTAATCGCGCTGCCGGTAGTCCGTCCAGCCTGGCTCGAAATACGCATCGCCCACGCGCTTTCCATTCATCCAAAACTCCGCGAGCCCGAGCGCCGAGCCGTAGAGCATCGCGCGCTTCACTGCGCCCTTCGCGACAAACTCCTTCCGGTAATGTCGCGCGGGTGGCAGATGCAGCTTCGCGCGATCCGCGTGCAGCGGCGCGTCGTCCTTGAACGAAATCCACTGTGCCTTCCAATCCTCCGGCTTCAACAAACCCATCGACCAGTGCCCCGCCGCGCTCCACGCCGACTCGACACCATCCTTGTCCCACACTTTCACTTTCCAAAAACATGCCTGCCCCGACGCGAGCGGCTTGCCCGCGTATTCGATGTTCAAAGTCTCATCGCTCGCGACCTTTCCGCTGTCCCACAAATCGCCCTCGCCTTTCTCCAAAAGCTCCGCGCCCGAAGCGACGAGTACGCGCCACGCGGTCTGCTTCTGCCCGCGCTCGTCCGACTCGACGCGCCACGACACGCGCGGCTTTTCCGCGTCGATGCCCAGCGGATTCGGCAGCCATTCCGTGCGGAGATTCGCCGGTGAAAGCCCCGCGCAAACTGAACTGGTGGACGCGAGGAGCAGTGGGATGACGAGGCGCTGGAAACGAGTCATGGGCGGATCCGCTACTTACATCGGATTGCGCGCAGCCAGTCGAGCAAAAGCCGCCTCCGCTTCGGTCGAAATGACCGCGTTCCTATTTACGATTACGAGCACTAGCCGCGCAGCCCGCCTACTGCCCGACGCCCGCCTCGACCGCCGTGAGCGCCGCGCCGAGGTATTCCAGGATGCGCGCCTGCTCGCCGCTTTTGAGATTCGCGCGGCGGGCCATGCTGCCGACGATCTTGTCCCAGCCGCCGAGATTGCGCGTGTCGAGCATTTCGAGATCGTGGCATTCCGTGCAGCGCGTGGTGTAGAGCTTGCGGCCTTCGGCGAGCGCGTCGGCGGAACCTTTCGCGCGCACCACGGCGAGAAAGGCGGGCGTGACTGGCGGGGATGTGCGCTCCTCGAATTGCGCGGCCATTTCCTGCCGCAGCGCGCGCAGCCCGGCGTGGTCGGCGCAGAGTTTCAGGCCGTCGTCGATCGCGCTCATCGCGTGGACTGCGCCCTTCTCGAAACGCCGCATTCGACTCGCCGTTTCCAATAGCACCTGCGCCTCGTCGGTGTCTCGCTTTGCCTTTGCCTGAAGCCGCTTCATCTCCGGGTGCGCGGGCTCGGCGCGCAATCCCTCCTCCAAAAATTTCGCCGCTTCCACGAGCCGCCGCCGTCCGATCGCCTGACGCGCCCACTGATACGCATTTTTGGAAATCGTCGCGCGTTTCGTGATGTCGTCTCGGTCGAGCTTCGTCGGCGTCGGCGGGCCGAGGCGATCCGCGCCTTGATCCAGCGGCAGCGCGAGGCTCGGCAGCCCGGCTTTCGCGAGTTGCTCCGCGAGATTGCGCACCGCCTGCGATCCTGCGGCGGTCGCCGTGGCAAGCGTGCCCGTGAGCGCCTGCTGCGCGGCGTCTTGTCGGGCGCGTTGAAAAAATTTCTTCGCTTCCGCAGGCCGCTGATCGCGGAATGCCTCCGCGCCTTTCACCAAATCGCTCCACGCATTCGGAGGGCTCGGCTCCAGCGCATCGTCCGGAAGTGTGACGGCGACGAGTGAGGCGTCCTCTTTCAAATAGCTGACGAAGACAAGATGCTGCGCCGCGTCGTGTTTCAGCACGGTGAATTCCTGACCCTTTCCCGCCGGTTGAAACTTTTCCCCTTTGAACAAAAGCATCTCGCCCTTCGTGAGCCGCACGTCGTCTCCCGGCGCGAATCCCGCCGCGCGCGCTTGCATCGTGAAGCCACCGAGGAGCGCAAAAAAAACGAGCGGGATTTTCCGGTGGAGCGTGGGCGAAAAACGCCCTGCGGTGAAGAGCTGTTCGTGGAAAAGACGCGGCATCAGATTTTTCCCGCGGCACACATTCGGTCGTAAATTTTGGGATGATGCAGCTTGAGGCAGTCGGGGCAGATGCTGTGCGTCATGTCCGCCTCCGTATGGGTGGACAAATAGGTGCCGACCTCCTGCCAGTATCCGGCGTCATTGCGGATGCCCTTGCAGTGGGAGCAGATTGGCAGAAGACCGCTGAGCGTCTTGATGTCGGTGAGCGCGGCCGCGAGTTCGGCGGTGGTGCGACGCAATTCCAACTGCGCGATGATCTGCCGCGCCAGCGCCTGCAACGCCCGGCCTTCTTCCTGACTGAGAGGCCGGGGCTCGCGGTCGATCACGCAGATCGAGCCCAGCGCATGGCCCTGGCGGTCGATCAAAGGCGTGCCCGCGTAGAAGCGAATGCGCGGTTCTCCGGTGACGAGCGGATTCCCCGCGAAACGCTCATCGCGCGTGGCATCCTCCACGACCATCACCTCCTCGCTGAGAATGGTGTGGGCGCAGAAAGCCTGCTCGCGCGGCGTCTCGGTGACATCGAGGCCGGTGGAAGCCTTGAACCACTGGCGCTCGCCATCCACGAGGGACATCAGCGCGATGGGCGTGTGGCAAATCGTGGAGGCGAGAAAGGTAAAGTCATCGAAAGTCTGTTCCGCCGGAGTGTCGAGAATGTGGTAGCGAATCAAGGCGTCGAGCCGCTTCGTTTCGTTGGGCGGAAGGGGAGCGGGCATGGGATTGGTAGTGGCTTTATTTGAAAAAATCGCTGTCATGTTGAGCGCAGCGAAACATCTCGGACTATTTTCTTCTTCTGGCGCGTTCACGAGGAAAAAAATGATCAGAGGTTCTTCGCTACGCTCAGAATGACAGGCTTTTTGAAACTGAGCCACCACGATGAGATCCGGTGGATCTGTTGGAACACGTTTAGCGATGTGCCGGCTTCCATTGCCTGCGCCGCATCCAAATATCGAGCGGGAAAAGTGCCAGTGCGGTCATCAGGAAAATGTCCGTGAGATCGCGATGCTGCGGCGCGGCGGTTTCGGGGCGCGCGAAAACTTCGGTGGGCGTCGGCGCAAATTTTCCGTGCGCGAGATTTGCGAGCGAGCGCAGCAGCGGTTCGTTGGTCGTGCTGGAAAAATACTCGCGCGGATAACTGCGCGTGTGTCCGAACGTGTA
>JAYVRQ010000438.1:0-4708 GCA_043776145.1 Chthoniobacteraceae bacterium | reverse complement strand
CCCGCCCGCATGGTGGGCCGTGCGGGGCGTCACCAATGGGAATGCCGCGGATGACTACGCACCACTCAACCAGGGGCAGCTCAAGAACCTTGTCAAAGCCGCCGCGCTGGAACTGGACTCGACACTGGCCGGCGGAGCAGGCGATACGCTCCATGCCATGATCACCCGCTGGGCCACTCCCTCGGCGCAGACCGACGACTACGCCGCCGTGAACCTCGGCCAGCTCAAGGCCGTGGCCAGACCGGTGTATGATCGCCTCAAAGCCGTCGGCTACGCCAGTGCCTACCCTTGGGAAAGCAGCGGCCAGCCGCCGGATGATTACGCCATGGCAAATATCGGCCAGGCGAAGAGCCTCTTTGCCTTCCAAATCGAGTTCACGGATGCCGATGAAAATGGGCTGTCGGATGAATGGGAAGCGCGATGGGGATTATCGGGAGTCCTTGCAGACGACATTGCACCAGGTGACATCACCTATCGGCAAAAATTTCAATTCGACCTCGACCCGACCAAAGTGGACACCGACGGCGACGGTGTGAGCGATGGCTCCGAGATTGCAGCCGGAACCAATCCGAAAGACCCATCGGACAAGCCGCCCGTCACAGCCGAGGAGGTGGCGCTTTCGAGCAGTATTTCGGAAAGCGGATATTGGACCGCTGGTGGGGGAACCGGAGAGTATGAAACCTATAATACTGGCAGTTCAGGCACCGGTGTCTTGGAGTATCCACAGACAGACCCGGTTACCGGGGAAGTGCTGCCACCCATTACGAAAGTTCTCAGTGAGGATCAAGTTGCGGAATACGAATCCCTAAAAGCCCTGCCACCCGGCCCACGGGAAGCGGGTGAGGGTCCTTGGATTACTGAATGGTTAATCGAAGACATTGCCGGTTTCGACGATGTAGATGGCAACCCTTGTTTGCGCGGGTCGTGGGAATGCACCATCCGCGAAATTAGTGAGATTCAGGGGGAATCGGAGTATATCAAGACCGGCGCCATGGTATACAATGGCCGTCTTGCCTCGCTACCAACGCCTGGCCCCGAGGACTTGGAAGAGTTTGCCGGAAAGTATCGGGGTGGCGCGACCTATGATATCACCGATGACCCTGAGGCAGAAGACGGCGATGGGATCAAAGTTACCAGAGCGGAATATGAAGGCGTCAGAGGCATCTGGCAGAATATTGATGCGCCTAGTGCGGAGGCACGCGTCCAGTATTCCGATGGTGGGCAGTTGACCACAACCCAATCCGAGGATGGAAGTAGCGAAAACAGAACCGCTTTCTGGTTGAAGACCAGCGATGGATCACCTGCAACAGCACCCTTCACGCGCACGTATCTCAAAATCACCAAAAGCATCGCTGACGGCTCGGTTCTTTCCTCAGAATCCATTTCACCCGTCATCGAAATTGGCCAGGCTACTTCGGGCGTGGTTTTCGTGAATGCGGCCCCAGGGCAAACTGTGTCCGTCGTCACGGTAAGCATACAGCCGGATGCAAACATGGCCGGAGTTATCGGGGACACAATTCCGAGTATCAAGGAGACAGGCGGAGAGAAGCACTTCGTCACGCCGAAGGCGGCACCATCCGTTTTTGATCCGATTCCCATGCTGGCGCTAACGGCGGGCACAGGTGAAGATTTTGATGAACTTTACGAATGGGAGGTCAAGCTCGGTGAAACGAGTGTTGCGGTCATAAAAAGTGCAAATGTCTGCTATATTCCTAGGACGCAAACTGCACACTATGAGGTTAAAGTTCGCGGTCACGGAATCAACGGCACCCCCGGTCCGGAGGTTGACAAGATGAATGTGTGGGTGGTGTGGGCGACTTGTGACGGGCCGTCACCTGCAATGGCACCTTGGTTTCAAGTTGTAGGAACTGCGCCCAAGTTTGGCGTGGGCCTAAAGGACCAGTCGTTGCGCTTCGGATTTAGGTTTGTGATCAAACCGAGCGAACTTTTCACAGAAGGCGCGGATGTGCCAGACCTCAATAAAAACCCAGATCCAGCCGTTCTTGTTCCGGATGGAGAGCACGCCCAGTCAATAGGGCGAAGGTGGCAAGACGGTGTGACTAAAGATAATGACACGAGATGGGATATAACGCGAAGCGTGCAAATTACGATCAATAATCCTTCCACAAACCAAAATCCTCATGGTATCAGCGCGGTTAAAATGGGGGGCTATCAACCAGGGGCTCCCTTATACACTCGGCGTAATAACGGAGCATATAACGGAGTTCTAGAGCCATGGCCCACGAACGACCTGGCTGGCAATGATGACGCGACTTCTGGTGACGAGGATTCTAATCCATACCGTGTTGAGGTTGGCAACTTCGGACCGCATGGAAAAGGTGAGGTGTGCCAAACAGACATGCCGAATCTTGTGGGTCCGGTAGCTTTTGGACTTAATGAGGGCACCGTGTTTGGCGACAAGAGTGAGTTTAGAGAGTTTGTAAGGGTTCAATTAGGCGGAAGATGGTATCGAGTCAGCGATTGGTTTGTCTGGAAATTTGAGTTGAAAGCTATCATTAAAAACGGGCAATGGTCAGACAATGGCTCTGATTATTTTCCGAAGTAAGACCAAGCTTATGAAATTACTTGTATTAAAGACTTTGCTTGCATTGGAATTCATTGTGAATTGCCAGCACCAATTATTAGCCGAACTTTCTCCTGAAACAATTGCGATATATAAAAATTTTGTGTTGGATCCAGACCTGAATGGAAAAAGACTGAACGGTCGGCAAAATATGGGCATCAGAGAGATTCTGAATGAATCAATACAAGAGCATGAATATTCAGTTTTGGAAGCTGCTTTAACTAACCCAAATGTTGACGTGCGCTGTTCGGTAATTACGCGTTATTTGACAACGGTTCCAGATAGGCAAAGAAAAGAGATAATTCTGAAATTTCTAACGAAGCAAGGAATTTGGCCTGATGATAGCGGCATTGAAAAGTTTGAGCTAACCTCCGGTCCGATGCCGTATTTGTATTTGATTCAACAAGAGCGATTTTGCGACGTAATTTCCGAGACTTTTGGAAAGCAATTGAAGTATTCCGGGCTTTGGACGGGCGCGGAGAGGGCTGCGCTTGCTGAAAGTCTTCACCCGCAATTCTCGTCCAGTAGTCCCGTTAAGAATATCGTGGCGGAGCGTGATCCTTCGTCGCAAACCGTAACAAGCTCCAAAGGTGAATCGAGCCACGCTAATCGTAGTGGCCCGCAGGCTGCTGTAGCCGATCAGAACTCCAAAATACGGACAATGAATGGTTGGGTCTATATCGCGGTTTCAGCGACTGCTCTCGCTGGAGCAGCTATTTGGGTGATTGCTCGCCGTCGGTTCAAAAAGATGGGACAAGGAGAAGATTGAATTGGGACTCAGGGGGACAACGGACATGGGACATGGAACAAGCAGGACAAGGGACAGATAACATGAAAGCCGGCTGGGCCGGCGTGCATGGAAAGATTTTCTGAGGGAGGAAAGTGTGGGAGAATGGGAGCAAACCGAACCACACCATGAACACCATCGGAATCGAATGGATGCCGCCCTCCGGCGGCACCCTTCGGGCAGCGCGGGGCGCAGTCTGTCTCGCTCCGCTCGGCTCACAAGAAGCAGTGCGTGCTGAGCCCGCTGAACGAGGCGGGCGAACGCACGCTGGAAACGAAGATTGGCACGAATGACCGTGCGGGATTTGGGGAGTATCTGAGCGCGGTGGGCGGGCCGTGCCGTGCGGTCATCGAGGCTTGGTGGGCTGGGGGCGTCCATTTTCTGCGTCTTTGAGTATCGCGATGAATTCCTTCATTCCCGGCTGACGAGCGCGATTGCGGGCGATGATGGTGGCGAGGGGGCGGGTCATTCGCGGGGACTCGATCTCGACGGCGGCAAGCTGGCCGCTGGCGATTTCCGTGGCGACGGTGCGGGCGGGGACGATGGAGGTGCCGCTGCCGATCTCCACGGCGCGCTTCACGGTCTCGATGTTGTCGAATTCATTGACGGGCGTGATTTTCACCCCGGCCTTGCGCAGGTAGCGGTCGGTCATCTTGCGCGTCGGCGTGTCGGGCTCGAATCCGATGAAGGGCTCGCCGGCGACCGCCGTGAGCGGGATGCGCTTTTTCCCCGCGAGCGGGTGGCGCGGATGGCAGATGAAGACCATCGTGTCCTCATCGAAAACCTCGAACAGGATGCCTGGGCGCTTTGCTGGAAATGCGACGAGGCCGATGTGTGCTTCGCCAGATTCCACCATCTCATACACTTGGACCGAGCGGCGGTAATCGACGCGGACATTCACCTGCGGAAATTTTTCCCGGAACGCCTGAAGTCTCGCGGGGAGTTCATGCAGGCCGATGCTGAAAATGGATGCGATGCGGAGTTCCCCGGAGATCTCGTGTTTCAGTTCGCCGACCCGATTTTCAAATGCCGTCCACGTGGCGAGCATTTCGCGGCAGGTCGCGTAAAAGGCGTCGCCTTCAGGAGTCGCGGAGACACCGCTGCGGCTGCGCTCAAACAGCGTGCAGCCGAAGCGCGCCTCCAGTGCGCGGACCTGCTGGCTCACGGCGCTCTGCGTGATGCCGTGCGCAGCGGCCGCCTTTGAAAAGCTGGCGGTCTCGACGAGGTCGCAGAAGACTTTGAGCGAATCTACGTGCATTTTGAAAACTGGCTGGGCAACAAGCGATGACCATGAATGCGAGTGCCGATACGGGCGAACAAATTCCCGGCGAATCATC
>JAYVRQ010000437.1:0-4708 GCA_043776145.1 Chthoniobacteraceae bacterium | reverse complement strand
GGCGATGACGACCACTTCAACAACGCCGCAATGATCGCGACGACGGTGTGGAAGGCGCGCACGGCCACGACGGGATATTACGAGGCGGCGGCGCTCCTTCTGCCAGTGGAGGTAAGGGACATAAAGAACCTTGTGCTCGATGATGCCGACGATGTGGCTGTCGAACCGAAAGCAACGGTGCTGGAGCAGAGAGATAAGAGCATTGCCTGGATCGAACCACACGGCAGCGAGAACACTCCGAACGCGCCCGACATGCCGCAATTGGTGCTTAGTTTGCGCGGAACCGAAACGATGGGATTGAGGATTAAGTGGAAGCTCGCAGTGAAATATAATCGGCCACGCGGAACCAATCCTAACGAGCAGCAAATCCGCGAACAGGATGAAGTTTACGTCCCCAAAAAGGCTACGGGACAACAAGAGCAACCTTGGAAGGAAGAAGCGTTGGACGGTGCCGTTGAGATTTACGAGAATGCTGACTGGATAGCTGCCTTGATCGAGAAAGGCTTCTTCGGTGGCGAGGCGGAGTTAAAATATCAATTACTCACTTCTACCGGTGCGGCAATGGGAGCGGAAACAACAATGCTGTTCTCCATTGGTGGCAAGAATCCCGACGATGGACTTACCAAGCAATACATCGACCCGCAGGCGCGAGCTGCCGACATACGCTTAGAGCGGTTGTCCTACGCCGTAGCCAAACACGAGTCGAAGGACTACAACGGAGCCGGCAGCCGCTACAATGAGTTTTGGGAAGGCTACGCTCGGCGCTATAGCATTGATCACCGAAAAGGCGATCCGCTCTGGTGCAAAGCTCCGACGGAAAGCAGCGCCGGCGGCTTCGCGATGTATCAAATCACCGGCAATCTCAGCAGTCAGTTCGCGATCATCCCACGGGAGCAGTTTTGGAATTGGCAGAAGAATGTCCAAGCTTACATCACCATCGTTAAGACCGGTGGCAGCGCGGCCAAAAGCTCAGTCATGGATCGCTTCTTTGCGGCGGTGGCGCGCACCTATCCGAACGATCCAGAGGCGCAAACTCCGCCCACGAACTTCGCTTATGATGGCGGCAACTACGATGCGTGGGAGATGGGAACAAATACTCTCTACAACGGCGCGGGCGGCTGTCCTAAGAGCTACCTAAAAAACGCCGCAGGCAAGATGGCACTGGTCATCAATCCCTGGACTTATGACACGTCAAAACCAAGTGGCAGTAGGTGGATTTACCACCGCAACAGCAACAACTATCTTCACGAAGTAATCCAACAGAGGTAACCATGAAATACATCATTCTCGTAATGCTAAGCTGCTTGGGCGCGTTGACCACAGCCAGACTCCACGCACAAACCACGACCACGAACCCTCTACAACACTTCAAAAGTGATGTGGACTTGGACGGCGTAACCAAAATTTACAAACTCGAAGTCGATATCAACAACGATGGACTCAAAGAGGTGTTCCTATCCACTGGAAAGAGTGATCCGCCCGATGTTGATGAATTTGCATGGACGCTCTATGTTGCCAAGCCGGGAGGGCAGTATGTATTGGCCGGTGAAAAGACCGACACAGGAGTTCGTGAGAATGCGGGAGTCGGTTTTAAGAAGGATCAATATTGGGTCGGCTTGATCCCGGAGCTTAATCGCTATGGCTTGCTGTATCTGTCATGCGGCCGGGGAGGGCAGGCTAAGTGCCAACTGAAAGCGATCGTGATTGAAGGTGACGCGTTTAAGGAAATTGCAATCGGCCAGCCGGTGAGTGCGGAAACCAATGCCGAGCAGCTAGCGCAACGGTTCGCGAATCCTCCGACGCCCGCTGTTCTGGAACTCGCGCCTTAACTGCCGCCTTGCCGTTGAAGTGGGCGGCGTCCCGCCGCGTTGTTGTTTGCGTGCCCCAACCGTGCAGGCATCGCGCCGCGCGAGCGCGCTGCCCGCCTTCGCCCAACCAGCGCCCTCGCGCGTCACGCTGCCTGCTGCCGCGCGCGGACCCCCCGCTCCCGCGAGCATCACAACCCGCAGGGTGCGTGCTTGCGCCGCTCCGGTTACTCGTAACGGAGCGCCTTTACCGGATCGAGACGGGCGGCGGCGTAGGCGGGGAGGAGGGCGGCGAGGGAGCAGATGAGGAAGGCGCTGAGGCAGATGATGGCGACGTCGCGCGGGACGACTTCGGCGGGGATGCCGCTGAGTTCGTAGATGCCGGCGGGGAAAATCTCGATGTGCAGGGTGTTTGCGAGCCAGTTTTTGAAGGGATTCCGGTAGGCGATGAGCGTGATGCCCGCGAGGAGTCCGGCGAGGTTTCCAAAGAAGCCGACGAACATGCCCTGGGCGAGAAAGACCCAGACGATTTGCGTGGTGTTCGCGCCGAGGGCTTTCAGGATACCGATCTCGCGCCGCTTTTGCACGGTGACGGTGATGAGCGTGCTCGTGATGCCGAACGCGGCGATGACGACGAGGAACATCAGGATGATGAACATGACGTGGCGCTCGAGCCGCACGGCGTCGAAGCGTTCGTGATTTTTCTCGAACCACGTCTCAGCGGTGGCGTCGTCGAGCTGCGGTTCGAGCGCGCGCTTCACGGCGTCGGCGGCGTCGGGGCTCGTGGTTTTGACGGAGATGCCGTGGATGGCGTCGCCGAGGATGTAAAGCTCCTGCGCGACGAAAAGCGGGACGATCATCACGCCCGCGTCGTAGATGTTTCGCCCGGACTCGAAGATGCCGATGACGCGCAGTTCGCTCGGGAGCACGATGTCGTCCTTGAGTTCGGCGAGCGTTTTTTTCCGCGCCGCGGGATCGTCCTGCTCGCGGCGCAGTTCCTCGATGATGCCGTTGATATTTCCCGGCGCATAGACGGTGATCTTGTCGCCGACGACGACGCCGAGCGAATCGGCGAGCGCGGCGCCGAGGACGACGGTGTCGCTTTCCAACTCGGCGCTGCCATCGATGATGGTCTTGCGCAGGTCGATGATCTTTTGCTCGGCCTCGAGATGGATGCCGCGCATCGTGGGCGTATAGACGTGGCCTTCGTGCTCGGCGAGCACCGGCCCCTGCACGAAGGGCGCGGCGGCGACGACGCCGGGCGTCTTCTCGATCTTTGGCAAAAGCTCGCGCCAGTTTTCGAGCAGCCGTCCATTGGCGACGGTAATATGCGGCTCGAAGCCGAGGACGACGCGCTGGAGTTCGCGGTCGAAGCCGGTCATCACCGAGATGACGACGATGAGCACCATGATGCCGAGCGTGACGCCCGCGATGGAGATGAGCGTGATGATGGAAACGAACGTCCGCTTTGGCCGGAGATAACGCAGGGCGAGGAAAAGGCTGAACGGTGCTTTCAAGATGGAAGGGTAGCCATGCAATCGGGCGCGCGGCGGACGACCAAGCGAAATGTCGAAACCGTGAAATAAAGTTTTGACGCGCGCGGAGAACGGCGATTGAGTTCGCGCATGAAGAAAATCCTCTCCCTCCTTCTCGCATTCGTTTTCTTGCAAACCCAGACGTGGGCCATCGGCGGCGGACCGCAGGGCACCGGCGGCGGAGCCGCACTCGTCGGCACTTATGCGGGCGTGTTGATCCCGACTGCTCAGACAAAGCCGCTGGTGGTCGGAGCGCAGAATTCCGCCTCGATCGGTCTTTTCGTTCTTGCCGTGCCCGCGACTGGTGTTGCCAAAGGCGCGGCGGTGGCGTTTGTCGATGGGATCGCGTTCACCGGAGACATGACGGGCATCGCCGATCCGAAGAAGCAGACCATTGTGGCCATTGTCGAGGGCATCAGCAATTTCGATGTCATCACGCTTGTCCCCGTGGTGGATGCCAATGGCAACGTCACCTTTCAGGAAATCATCACCAAGATTTTCGCGCAGGGCAACCTCAACGCCAAGTTTGAATCGAGCGGCGGCGGCGTCAATCCGATCTCGGGAACGGCCGGCGGGAGCAGTCGCCTGAGCGGCAATGCCTCGCTCGATCTGTTTGCCGATCTCAATGCCAACGGCACTCCGAATATTTTCAACACCGTGAAGTTCCGCGTCGATGGATTCAAGCAGAGCGCGACCGCTTCCGCCGCCACGATCACGTTCAATCCAGTCGGCGGCGGTTAGTCCCGGCTTTACGGAGACTGCGGTGTGTCACTGAGCATGTCTCGCGGGGAATTGGAAAAGCGGCGGCGCTTCCAAGGCGGGTTCACGCTGATGGAACTGGCGACGGTCATCCTGATTATTTCCATCCTCCTCGTGATGCTGCTCCCCGGCTTCGGCTATATGAAAGCGCGGGCGGACCGGACGAAGTGCAGCCAGAATCTCAGGAACATTTACGTCAGTATGTCGGCCTACATTCAGGATCACAACGGCTGGCCGCAGGTCGATCCGAGCACGCTGAACACCCCGGCCTATCCCGAAGCGTGGATCAAGGCGCTGGAGCCCTATCATCTCGGCACCCAAAACTGGGTCTGCCCGAGCGTGCAGCGGGAGATGCACGACCCGGATCTGAGCCGGCAGAAAAACCGGCGCATCGATTACCTCGCCACCCCATTTGGGGATGCCCGCCATCTGCCCTACAAGTTCCCGCGCCAGCCGTGGTTCATCGAGCGGGGCGACATGCACGGTGACGGACCGTTGATCCTTTTCCCCGATGGGAAAGTGCAGTCGCTCCGGGAAGTGCTGCGCGACACGCAGGTGCAGCACATGGACCTTTGAGGATTCATCGCTGCGCGAGAAACGCGGTGGCTT
>JAYVRQ010000436.1:0-17339 GCA_043776145.1 Chthoniobacteraceae bacterium | reverse complement strand
GGAGCGCGCGCGTCTCGCGTGCTGGTTTCGGCGTCCCGCCGAAACGAACTTCCCCGCCGCGCCGCTACTGAAAGCGTGAACGCATTCCGGGAAGACGCGTGAGGAAAGTCCGCAAAGGTGGGACGCCTTCGCCAACGCTCGGGACGAGCGTGCTACCCGGAACACTCTGCGCCGCGCTCACTGTGAAAGATGGCTACCGTCTTGCGCGCGGATCCAGCGCGTCGCGCAGGGCGTCGCCGAGAAAGTTCAGCGCGAGCAGGGTCATGGACATGACGAGCGCCGGGAAGAGCAGCAGCCACCAGTAACTTTTCACGGGATTGATAACTTGCGCGCCTTCGCTGAGGAGACTGCCCCAACTCGCCTGCGGTGCCTGCACGCCGAGGCCAAGGAAGCTGAGGAAACTTTCGTCGAGGATGACGGCGGGGATGGTGAGAGTGAGATAGATGATGACAATGCCGATAAGGTTCGGCAGCAGATGGCGGATGATGATGTTCGTGTGGCTCTGCCCAAGTGCGCGCGCGGCGAGGACGAACTGCTGGGATTTCAACGCCAGCACCTGGCCGCGGACGATGCGGGCCATCGTCAGCCATTCGATGAGGCCGAGGCTCAGGATGAGGATGATGATCTTGGAGTAACCCACCCAGTTCGTCAGGCCAGCGGCGTTGAGCCAGTCCTTGAAGTGCCGGTCGAAGATAAAAGTGACGAGAATGATGATGATGAGCCTTGGGATCGAGTAGAGGATTTCCACAAAACGCATCATTAAGGCATCGGTGCGTCCGCCTGTGTATCCCGAGATGAGTCCGTAAGCAGTGCCGACGAAGAGGCTGATGAGTGCGCCGCAGAAGCCGACGAGCAGCGAGATGCGCGCGCCTTCGATCACGCGGCCAAAGGAGTCGCGACCGTTCACATCGGTGCCGAATGGGTGCGTGGCACTTGGCGGGCTGTATTGCGCGGATGAGGTGGCGTGGGGATCGAGGTGGAACATTTGCAGCCCAAACACGGCAAAGCTGAGGACCGTCGCGAGGATGATAAGTGCGATGATGGCGACGGGATTGCGGCGCAACCTTTTCCATGCGCCAGGCGGTGTGGCGGCGGGGTTACTCATAGAGTTTGATGCGGCGGTCGAGCCAGGTGTAGCCGACATCGACGAAGAGATTGAAGACAACGAGGATGGTGCAATCGACGATAACCACACCTTCGAGCAGGAAGACGTCGTTGTTCAGGATGGAGTTGATGAAGAACGGTCCCGCGCCGGGAATGTTGAAGATCGTCTCCACGACGAGGGAGCCGGTGAGAAGATTGGCCGCGAGCGGGCCGAGGTAGCTGACCACGGGCAGGATCGCGACTTTGAGGCCGTGCTTGTAGATGGTCTGCGCCTCCGACAACCCTTTCGCGCGCGCGGTCCGCATGAAATCCTGCTGGAGCACTTCGAGCATACTCGTCCGCATGAGCCGCGCGATGTAGGCGATGTAAGGACCGGCGAGGGTGATCGCGGGGAGCACGATGTTTTTCCAACCCACCCAGCCGCCGACCGGAAGCCAGCCTAGCTTCAGGGCGAAGAAAAGAATCAGCACCGGCCCGGTGACGAAAGTGGGAATGCTAATAAGCGTCAGCGCGCCGAGCATCGCGCTGGTGTCGATCGCGGTATTGTGCCGCACCGCCGCGAGACTACCCAGCCAGACCCCGGCCGTCGTGGCGATGCAAAAGGCGACGATGCCCAGCAGGATCGAGATGGGCAGACTGCCACCGAGAATCTCGCGCACGGAGCGGTCGCGATATTTCAGGGAAGGCTGGAGATCACCCTGCAAGAGTCCACTGTATTTTCCCGACGAGTTTTTGCTCACTCCGAGATAGGTCGTGTATTGCTCCCACAGCGAGCCATCGAGATTGAACCGCTGCTTAAGCTGCTGCTCGATCGCCGGCGGGATGCTGCGCTCCTTCACAAACGGCCCGCCGGGAGCCATGCGGACGAGGAAAAAGGTGACGGTGATGACGCAGAACAACACGCCGATGAGCGAGGCGCAGCGCCGAAGGACGAAGGTAATCACGTCACGTCTTGGGCGGCGAGGCCGAGGCGTTCGCACGCCTGCTCGAAGTAACCGGGGTCGATTTCAAAGCCGATGAATTTTTCCACCCCGCAAACCCGCGCCCCCGCCGCACTGTGTCCGATGCCGAGAAATGGATCGAGCACGACCATGCCGGGCTCGATGCCGTGCAGGCGGATGCACCACTCCGCGAGTTGCGCGGGAAAAGTCGCCGGGTGGGGGCGGTCGGCGTCGCGGCTGTTGATGGTCTCGTAGGGGATGAACCAGTTGTTCCCGCGGCAGCGCCGGTCGCGCCCGCCCGTGTGACCCCAGCGCGCGATGTTGCTCTTGTCGCTGTACTCGACGCCGACCGCGAGCCGGTCGAGCGGCACGTCGCCGGTTTTCGTGAGATGGAAAACGTATTCGTGGCAGTCGGTGAGGTATCGCTTCGAGTTGATCGGCTTGAAATGTCCCGCGCTCACCGCCGGGCCTTGCCTCGGATGAACCGTGATGGATTTAATCCAGTGCAGCGTGTTTTGCAGGCGGAAAAGCGGCTGCAATTTCAGAACGATCTCGTGGGGCAGCAGCGGATTCGCGGGGGAACCGCCCACATTCAAAAAAAACGATCCCGCTGGCTTGAGCACACGCCGGATTTCCTCCGCCCACGCGTAGCACCAGTCGAGATACGCGGGCCGCGGGAGATCGTCGCGGTAGCTGGCGTAGGCGATGTCCAGATTGTAAGGAGGCGAAGTCACGACCACATCGACCGATCCGGCGGCAAGTTCGCGCATCCCAGCGAGGCAGTCGCCGAAGCGCAAATCGAGAGTCGTATTGCTGGTGTCGGCAAAAAGATCGCTCATGTATCAGCGCATCATTTTCAGAACGTCGGACGTTTTGCATTGCCAAAATGCGGGTGCCGCGTAGTTCTGCGCGCGCCTCCCGGCTTCCATGCGCTGCTTATTCCTCCCGCTACTCTGCCTCGCCGTGGCCACCGCGCGCTCTGCCGCCGCAAATCCCACCGTCCCCGGCGACGTGGCCATCTTGCAAAAGGGCATCGCCTACGCGCCCGAAAACGCACCCGTCGCCGTGAAGAACGCGATTTGGGCGACGAATGCGATCGTGCGAAAACCGTATCGCTGGGGCGGCGGACACGCGACGTTCTTCGATGTCGGCTACGACTGCTCCGGCACCGTCTCCTTCCTCCTTCACCACGCCGGAGTGCTGGATGCGCCGACCCCCTCGAAAGGTCTGCTCGGCTGGGGAGAAGCCGGGCGGGGCCGCTGGATCACCGTCTATACCCGTTCCGGCCACGTCTTCGCGATCGTCGCCGGCCTGCGCCTCGACACCACCGGCCGCGTAGAAGGCGAAGGCCCCCGCTGGCGCTCCGAACCCCGCGACCTCGGAAAATTCACCGCCCGCCACCCCCCCGGACTCTAGCCGCGCCCCTGCCAGCCGCTGGTTCGTGTTTCTCGTTCAAAAATAGTTCAAAAAAACTTTTGACACAGTTCGCCAAGTGCTGTGTAAATACGATGTATGCACCAACCCGCCCTCCCACACGCTGACGAGTTTGCCATTCCGTCCGCAAGAATGCCGCGCTCGACCGCCGCATTCAGCTTGGTCGAAGTAACCCTCGCCATCGGCATCATCGCGTTTGCGTTCGTCGCGCTGTTTGGCCTTCTGCCAACTGGCCTGACCACTTTCAGGTCAGCAATCGACACGGCGAACGAGACTTGGATTACGCAAAGTTTTAATTCGATGGTTCAAACCACGGACTTTAAGCACATCAGAGATCTGAGCTTCGAGGAGAGTAGAGAGATTTATTATTTCGACGAACAGGGCAAATTAACCGACACGAAGCAGCATCCCAGCGCAACCGAAGAGGTAATTGCTTCGCATCTCTACGCTACAAAATTATTTGTTGAGAAACTGTACCGGCCGGAAGGTAAAGATGGCAAAACAACCACTGTAATGCCTTATGGATTGCGTGTCAGTGTTATCATGGCACCGGTTTTGAATCTCATCGATTTTGAAAACGTAAAAAAACTCGAGGATATGCGTTCGCTTCCTCCCAACACGACCGTTCGTGTGCGAACTTTTCTTGTTGCTCAGATGGATAGCGAAAAACAATAAAATATTCCAAAGTCTATGCATCCTGAATCGTCTGCTAATAATCGGCAAGGTTTCACTCTCGTCGAGTTGCTCGTTTCCACGGCGTTAATCGCTTCCATAATGGTGATGTTGTTAAGCACAGTCGATCAAACTCACCGAGTATGGAAACGCCAGCAGACGAAAACAGCGCAATTCCAGGCCGCTCGTTCGGCCTTTGAGATTGTCGCGAGGCGTCTGAGCCAGGCAACATTGAACACTTATTGGAAAGCACACGAATCAGACCTCCTCGTCGAAAACGCTAATTTTCGATTCAGAAGGCAGTCCGATCTTCAATTCGTCAGCGGCCCAACCAAACGTTTCTTCAGTAAACTTCAAAACATGAACGTGCCAGTTGACGAGAATTATCCCGGTCACGCATTGTTCTTCACCGCACCCATCGGTTACACAGCTACGCTTGATAACGATAAGTTGAGAAAATTTCGGATGCTGGATTCATCGCTGGCCGCCTTCGGGTATTTTGTCGAGTTTGGTGACGACCCTTCTCTCCCCAATGCGCTCCGGCAGGGCAACCCACCGTACCCGTCTCAATTTCGCTATCGGCTGATGGAAATGACGGTGCCTACAGAAAAATTCAACATCCATGCACGACCGGTCGATGACCAATACAATATTGACCCGCGGATCTTTGATGAGAACGCGACGACGAGCGTTGCAAGTTACTACGAAGGGTTGGTGAGCACCAGCCGGATGCCCAACGCTGCTTTCGTTAGGCCTTTATGGATGAAAGAGGCATTTCAACGAACCATACCCAAAGGTCAAACGACCCCACGATTCACGTATGCGCAGCCGCTTGCCGAAAACATCCTGGCTTTGATTGTTCTTCCCAAACTCGCCGTAAAGGATCGATATAACCCGCCCAATTCGAAAAACGCCGATTCGGATTTTCTGGAGTTGGCACCCCGCTACGAATATGACTCATGGCGAGTCCTTAGTGGAAAAACAGAGTCCGATCCCACCCCTGAGCGCCCTCCAATCAAATTGGACAATCGAGCAAGAGATAACCTCCTCCCGCCGATCGTTCAACTGACTATGATCGCCCTCGACGAACCATCCGCTTTCCGACTCGACCTGAAGATGACAGGCAAGCCCGATTGGTTCAAAACTCTCTTCACCACTGCTGACAAGGAAAGCACTTATTTGCAGAACATGCAGGACTTTGAGGTCTCCCTTAGAAATGACGTTCGTAACATAAATTATCGAATCTTCACCACCGATGTCGTCATCCGCGGCTCCAAATGGAGCCGTGATCCCAACAACTAACTTGTAACCCATGAACACTAATTCTCTTACACTTTGTCGCACGCACGGAAAACGCGGTGTTGCGCTAATCATTGTGCTTTCAATGCTGGTGCTGCTCGCAGGCATTGTCGTCGCGTTTATGACCGCTGCCTCGACCGAGCGCGCCGCCTCGTCGGCGAATGCCGGTATAGTTAATGCCCGCCAAATTGCTGACAGTACCGTCAGCTTGGTCATCGGGCAGATTCGCGATGCCACCTCAGTTCCCAATGACAATACCGTATGGGCTTCGCAACCTGGTGCTATTCGAACATTCGCCGGAACCATATCTGGAAAAACACAGTCTGGCACGCTTCGAAGTGGTTCGGGATGGGATGATTATTCGCCATCGTCGTCTGACAGTGTCTTTAAGCTGTATTCATCCGATAGCCTGAAGGTTACCGCGGCGGATTACACGAATACCGAGTTGCCTGCCGAAACCGACGTGATCGAGAAGTGGAGCGCCACCGATGTCACAGCCAATTTGTCGAAGTTTCCGGAGTTTGTGGATTTGAACGTCCCGATTTTGTTTTCGCGGCTCGATCTCGATGCCAACGGGAAAGTCGTCGAGCCCCATTATCCAATCGTAGATCCAAGAGCGAAGCTGGATAAACTCGATAAAGAAGCGAACGGGATTGTGGAGGGATTTGACGCGAAACTCACGTTCGATCCCCAGTTGTCGATGGTAAAACTAAACGATGGTATTAAAAAAAGCGAGAAAAGCGATACAAAAGTCCCCTATCTCCCGCTACCGGTGAAGTGGATGTATATTATGCGAGACGGCACGATTGGATCCGCGAGCGCCGCTACAAAGGAAAACCCGATTGTCGGACGGACTGCGTTTTGGACGGACGATGAATGCTCCAAATTAAACATCAACACCGCTTCAGAAGGCACCTTTTGGGATACTCCGACCGCAAGCTCGATGCAGGAGTGTGGACCCTATAGTTTGAGCACTATTAACCCAACGGATCGCGGTCTCAATCTCGCTGGTTCGCAGGCAGTAAAAAATGAGTTTCAACGCTACCCGGGCCATCCAGCGACAACCTGCTTGAGCCCGGTTTTAGGGTGGCTTTGGGATGTCACGTTTTCAGGCGCGAGTCCCACTCCCTCCATGGGCCCGTATGCGAATTCAACTGTTAATACTAAATATAACACTTTCAAAGAGGCCATTTATCAAATCTCTCCTTACACTCCTTTCGGAAAATACACGTCGTTGGGCGGGACCTTCAACACCGATTTTCCGCCAGGGCAGGAACCCAAAGGAGGGTTACAACTCGATGTCCGCACAAAACATCTTTATGCATCTGTGGATGAGATGGCTTTCAAGGCCGCGCGATTCACGACAGGCAGCCTCGACCCGCAGTTAAATTCGCCCTTGACCCCAGATGCCCTTGAGCGGGTTCGATTTTTCCTAACCGCCAATAGCCGCGTGCCGGAATTGAATGTCTTCGGTCGTCCGCGCGTTACGATTTGGCCGGTCAACAGGGATCCCAAGTATCGGACATCCTTTGACGACGCCTTCATTTTTACCTCCACTTTGTCCAAAGCGTCCAATGTTGGAGCGGCGCAAAAACGCTATTGCCTTACTCGGGGCGACGCGAAGTCAGCGCTGAACGATCTAAGCGGTGATCCCCGCAACCTGGAGATATACCGATATCTCCAGACCATGACTTCTAGAAACGTCCCTGGATTTGGAGCCTCCTTTCAAACGAAATGGACCGCCGCTGAGCGGGATGAAGTCCTGATGTTGATATTCGATTACATGAGGACAGTCAACATGGAGGATACTGGAACCGCCACGCGCCAAACGGGAGGCGTGACCAATGTCTTCGCGCCATATACGCCAAAATTTTTCTACAAACCTCCGCCTGCCGATCAATATTCGCGATATGATCGATCTTACGATTGGTCTGGACAGGTGACGCCGCTGCGCAAAGACGCGACCATATCGCCTAACTCTTTTGGTGGAATGGGGCGGTTCGTCGTGCCCAGCGAAGTGGCCATGGTGTTCCATACGACGACTGCACCTAATCCGCTACCTCCCGGCACCACAGCATCGACAAAGTGGATTCGGGCAACGCTTTTGATAGAAATGACGACGGCGATGCCGGGCTATCCCGGCATCCGGGATACATATTGGACCAAGATACGTCCTAAAAAATTTGCCGACGGAACATTTTCCAGAACGAAAGTGCGATTTACCAACGCGCCCGCCGATGTAGATATCAATCTTTGCTACGATAAGAATCCGAACTTTTTTGCTGACCCGCTCAACGGCATCATCAATGTGGTTAATGTTTCCAATCATGAAGTTGCTCAGGGGCGGGCGTTTTGCCCAACTTTGGGGTTCGCCAATTCGTTATTCTATTTTCCGGAACACAAAGGCCCCACGATGTTGACCTCCGATGCTTTGGAAGACCCCTCCAGTTCGACTAAAAACCCAAACCGCATAGGAGCGAACGACACTCCAGCACCAAAAGAGTTTGATAATATGAAGGTGTCGAATCGGACCTACTATCGCCAAAAGAACGCGCTTCCCGCAGAAACTGCTGGGACTGTAGGCTACTATCCGTATGTAAGCGACAAAATTGCCGTAGTTGGCGATGGCAAAACCGTTCCTTCCAGTTTCAGCATCTTAGCCGGTGCTTACGATATAGAAATCTACGCAGGAGAAGCTCCGGACGATGATCGCAGCTATGTCGATAAGGTAATTCGCTCGCCCATTCAAGTGGTTCACATCGAATTCCCGCCTAATAAGACGGAAGCAATCAACTTGCCCACTTCTCCCGATATATCCAAGACGTCGAGATTTTATGGGGGTACGTATATCGAAAATTACGGGCAATTGAACGGGACTACCATTACGACGTTTATTACCGGTGGAGATGTCGTCCGCAGTATGGAATTGACTTGTGCCCAGCAGAATAAGACCACGTTGAAATCAAGCTCAACGGGCCCTACATCCGGGGACGTGCGTTTGGCGGCCGCCCGGTCTGAATTGCCGGCAGATTTCTATGCACCGCGGCAAGGTAAAGATGCTTATTATTCGGCAACCGCGCAACTTCATGGATTAACGAGAGGGCACTGTGACCCTGAGCCTAATTACCTATCGAACGGATCGCCATATCCAACTCTCGCTGCCGGCGGAGGCGTTCGTAGTAACAAGCCGCCCATTTTGCCCTTGGGAATTAGTGGAGTCTTTCGATCTGATGGTGGAATAGGGGATTGGGACCGGGGTCTGTCCAAGCACATGAGTGGAGCATTCGGAAATAAGGTCGATGAGGGTAATTTGAAATGGGACCGTGGGGGTTCAAACTATGCGGCAATGCCATATTTTCGTGGACGAGGCATCGAGGAGACTGGTCAGACATTTTTTACGCCAAATCGCCAGTTGGCTTCGCCGGTCATGTTCGGCTCTCTACCTACGGGAGTTGTCCGCAATCGCCCGTGGGAAACGCTTCTGTTCCGCCCCAACCGCGAAACCAAAAAGCATCCCGGTGCCGAAACTCCGCCAGATCACATGATTTTGGATTTGTTTCATATGCCTGTAGTGGAGCCTTATGCGATCAGCGAACCGTTTTCGACCGCTGGAAAGGTCAACATGAATTATGTAATGGCACCATTTGGCTACGCCAAGAACACAGGCACTAATCCCGATACGAAAACAAACCGGACTTATATCCGTCGAGACACAGCTTTGCGCGGGGTGTTACGGTCAACCTTTATCATGGCGGTTCCAACTGGACAGGGTGATGGTGGGCATACAGAAGATCCGCAGGGTCAGTCCACTCCGTTTCGTTTTCCGATCGATGCCAATCGCACACTTGAACAATTGGAGACACGGTTGCAATTTAAGAACGGGCAGTATCCGTTGTTTCGCTCCCCGTCCGAGATCTGCACGGTCGATCTTTATCCAAAAAGCCTGTCTGGAGCGTCCGCGCCGTCAGTTGCCGACGCGGTGAATGGCTGGGACACGTTTTGGAACACCAGTAATGGCCTGACTGGAGATAACATGAGGGAACGACCCTATGCGCACATTTATCCGCGCCTGACCACGAAATCGAATACCTATACCGTTTACATGCGTTGCCAATCGATTCGTAAAGCGCCCAATAGCCCGCCTGGGGTTTTCAATCCTAAATTGGATGCCATCGTGGGTGAATATCGCGGATCGGCCACTATTGAGCGATTCATCGATCCAAACGATCCTGCGCTGGCAGATTACAAGGAAAATGATGATAAAGTTGACGGATACTATCGTTACAGAGTGATCAACACTAAGCAATTCGCTCCCAAATAATGTAAGCGTCCGCTTGGGCACCTCTTGACACTCCTTTGTACGGATTCTGAGCGGGAGTCATACTACATACTAGGGCAAGCGTTCGCCCCAGCACCACTATCTGAGCGAGGTGTATTCATCATAGCGTTGGGATAACGGTGAGTGGGAGATTTGAAACTCTTATCAATGCTTCCATGAAGTTCCTCCTCATCGACGGACACTACTACGTCTATCGTTCCTTCTTCGCGATCCGTGAACTCTCGAACTCGCGCGGTGAACCGACGAATGCGATTTATGGATTTGTGAAGACGGTGCGCCGCATGGTGAAAGACCTTGCGCCCGACCTTGGCGCGATCGTTTGGGATGCGGGGATTCCGAAACGCCGCTCCGATCTCCAGCCGGCGTACAAGGAGACGCGCGCAAAGATGCCCGATCTCATGCGTCCGCAGCTTACGTTCATTCAGAATCTCGCGCCGCTGCTTGGCTTCGCGAGCCTGTGGCTGCCGGACACGGAGGCGGACGACCTGATGGCTTCGTATGCGTGCGCGGCACGCAGGCGCGGCGATGAAGTGATTCTCGCGACGAACGACAAAGACCTTTTCCAACTCGTCGATGATCGCGTGAAAGTGTACTCGACGAACAAGGCCGATCTCGCGAATCCGACGGACGCTTTCACCCTGCTTGGGGAGGAAAAGGTGCGCGCGAAATGGGATGTCGCGCCGCATCAAATCGGCGATGTCCTCGCGCTCGTGGGCGACAGCGCGGACAACATCCCCGGCGTCCCCGGCCTCGGTCCGAAAGGCGCGGCCAAACTTCTCGCCGAGCACGGTTCGCTTGATGCGATCCTCGCGAATCCCGATGCGGTGAAGAACGAGCGCATCCGCGAAAAACTGAACGCCGCGCGCGGGCAAATTATCCAGAACCGCGAGATGGTCCGCCTCGATCTCGACCTTCCGCTGCCCACCGCGCTCGATGCACTGACGATCCGCCCGCGTTACACCGAACTCATCGCCGCGCTGGAGACGTGCGAATTCAAAGGGCTCCTCGCGGAAGTCAAAGGCGAGGCCGCGCAAACCGCTTCCACACAGGTTTCAGCGGCTGCGCAGGGGGAATTGTTTGGCTGAGCAACATTCCGCGCAGGAGACTCGGAACGGGGAGATCCTGCGCCCCGCAGCCCGCACGCGGTCGCGCATTAGAATGTGACACGAGGTTTCCAGCCTGCCTCAGTTCGTCGGTTTCCACGATTCTCCACCTTTAATCGGACACGGGAAAAATCGCTCCAACAGACCGCTTGACCTCGCAGCCTTCCGCCCGTAAATCCGCTGCCGGTTTGGCGTTCCACCACCGTTCGGCTTCACAAATCGGGCGGCAGGGAGGCGAGAGCGCGGCGGTCTTTTGCCGGCAATTTTTTCACGGAAAAAATCGCAGGCAGGAGCAGGCCGGAGCCATCGCCGACGCCGATCGCCGTCAATATTTTCGCCACATGAAAAACCAGGGACCACCGCAGAAACAGGGCTTATACGATCCGCAGTTCGAGCATGACTCGTGCGGCGTGGGATTTGTGGTTCATATGAAGGGCGCGAAGTCGCATGACATCGTGCAGCAGGCGCTGACGATCCTCGTGAATCTCGATCATCGCGGGGCGTGCGGGTGCGAGCGGAACACGGGCGATGGGGCGGGGATTCTGATGCAGATGCCGCATAAGTTTTTGCAAAAAGTCGCGTCGGCGCAGGGGATCGCGCTGCCGGAGGCGGGAAGCTATGGCGTGGCGATGGTGTACACTTCGCCGGATGCCGCGGAGCGGGCGAAGAGCCAGGCGATTTTTGAGAAAGTCGTGAGTGAGGAGGGTGCGAAGGTGCTCGGCTGGCGGGATGTGCCGGTGGACAATTCGATGATCGGCGGGACCGCGAAGAATTCGGAGCCTTTCATGCGGCAGGTTTTCGTCGCCCGCGGAGCGAATTGCGCGGATGAGCAAGCGTTCGAGCGGAAGCTCTATGTGATCCGCAAGCGGGCGCATCAGGCGATCCGCGTGGCGGGCGTGGACGGCTTTTGGTACGCGCCGAGTCTTTCGTGCCGGACGCTGGTGTACAAAGGAATGCTGATGCCGGAGCAGGTCGGGCAGTATTTCCGCGATCTCGCGGACCCGGACATCGAGAGCGCGCTGGCGCTGGTGCATTCACGCTTTTCAACAAACACCTTCCCGAGTTGGGAGCGGTCGCACCCGTACCGCTATATCGCACACAACGGCGAGATCAACACGCTGCGCGGCAACATCAACTGGATGCGCGCGCGGCAGGCGATGCTGGCGAGTCCGCTGTTCGACGACATCGGAAAAATCTTCCCGATCGTGAACGAAAACGGATCGGACTCGGCAATGTTCGACAATGTGCTGGAGCTGCTCGTGATGGGCGGGCGCTCGCTGCCGCACGCGATGATGATGATGATCCCGGAGCCTTGGTCGGGCCACGAGTCGATGAGCGCGGAGAAGAAGGCGTTTTACGAATATCACTCGTGCCTGATGGAGCCTTGGGACGGGCCGGCGTCGGTCGCATTCACCGATGGGACGATGATCGGCGCGACGCTGGATCGCAACGGGCTGCGGCCTTCGCGTTATTACGTGACGAAGGATGATCTCGTCATCATGGCGAGCGAGGCAGGAGTGCTGCCGATTGCGCCGGAGCGGGTGTTGAGCAAGGGCCGGTTGCAGCCGGGACGCATGTTCCTCGTGAACATGGAAGAGGGCCGCATCGTGGCGGACGAGGAGATTAAAAATCAAATCGCGCGCGAGAAACCGTACCGGCAGTGGCTCGATGCGAACCTGATCGAGTTGGCAAAGGTGAAAGATCCCGAGCAGGCAATGCCTCCTTCACACGAGGAATTGCTGAAGATCCAGCAGGCATTCGGCTACACCTTTGAAGACCTCCGCATCATCATGACGCCGATGGCGCGCGATGGCGTCGAGGCCGTCGGCTCGATGGGCACGGACACGCCGCTCGCGGTGCTCTCCGACAAGTCGAAGCTGCTCTACGATTACTTCAAGCAGCTCTTCGCGCAGGTCACGAATCCGCCAATCGACTGCATTCGCGAAGAACTTATCACCTCGGCGACGACGACCATCGGACCCGAGCGCAACCTGCTCGATCCGCAGCCGGAGAGCTGCCATCTCATCGAACTCAAGACGCCGATCCTTTCCAACGAAGAACTCGCAAAGCTCAAGCATGTCAGCGACGGGCAGTTCAAGTCGGTGACGATTCCGACGCTGTTCGATCCGCGCAAGGGACCGCAGGGACTCGAAGCAACGATGGACGACATCTGCGCGCAGGCGGATCGATCGATCGCCAGCGGCGTGAGCATCATCATTCTTTCCGACCGCGGTGTGAACAAGACGCACGCGCCGATTCCCGCGCTGCTCGCGGTCGCAGGGCTGCATCATCATTTGATCCGCAAGGGGACGCGCACGCGTGTCGGCCTCGTGCTGGAAAGCGGGGAGCCGCGCGAGGTGCATCACTTCTCGGTGCTCATCGGATATGGCTGCGGGGCGATCAATCCGTACCTCGCCTTCGAGACGCTCGACGACATGATCCGGCAGGGCTTGCTCGTGAAGGTGGATCACAAAACGGCGTGCAAGAATTACATCAAGTCCGCGACGAAAGGCGTCATCAAGGTCGCGTCGAAGATCGGCATCTCGACGATCCAGAGCTACCTCGGCGCGCAGATTTTCGAGGCGGTGGGATTGAATCAGGCGGTCGTGGACAAATACTTCACCTGGACCGCCACGCGCATCGAAGGCGCGGACCTCGCGGTGATCGCGCAGGAGTCGATCGCCCGGCACGCGCACGCCTTCCCCGACCGGCAGGTGAACGGGCACACGCTCGAAGTCGGCGGCGAATACCAGTGGCGCAAGGAAGGCGAAGGGCACCTGTTCAGCCCGCAGACGATTCACACTTTGCAGAAAGCGGTGAGGACGGGGAGCTACGACACGTTCAAGCAATACTCCGCACTCGTGAACGAGCAGGGCCAGAAGCATTACACGCTGCGCGGGCTGCTGGATTTCGTGAAGCGCGAGCCGGTGGCGATTGATGAAGTGGAGTCGGTCGAGGAAATCCTGAAGCGTTTCAAAACCGGCGCGATGAGCTACGGCTCCATCTCGAAGGAAGCGCACGAAACGCTCGCCATCGCGATGAACCGCATCGGTGCAAAATCGAACACCGGCGAGGGCGGCGAAGACCCTGAGCGATACACTTGGACGAACGACCGCGGCGACTCGAAGAACAGCGCGATCAAGCAGGTCGCAAGCGGGCGCTTTGGCGTGACGAGTTTGTATCTGACGCAGGCGCGCGAACTGCAAATCAAGATGGCGCAAGGCGCGAAGCCCGGCGAAGGCGGGCAGCTTCCCGGCGCGAAAGTTTATCCGCCGATCGCGAAGGTCCGGCACTCGACGCCTGGCGTCGGCCTCATTTCTCCCCCGCCCCATCACGACATTTATTCCATCGAGGACTTGGCGGAGTTGATCCACGACTTGAAAAACGCAAATCGCGAGGCGCGCGTCAGCGTGAAGCTCGTGAGCGAAGTCGGCGTCGGCACCATCGCGGCGGGCGTGTCGAAAGCGCACGCGGATGTCGTGCTCATCTCCGGTTTCGACGGCGGCACGGGCGCATCGCCGCAGACTTCCATCAAACACGCCGGCCTGCCGTGGGAACTCGGCCTCGCCGAAACGCACCAGACACTCGTGCTCAACAATCTGCGCTCGCGCATCGTCGTCGAGGCGGACGGCCAGATGAAGACGGGACGCGACGTGGTCATCGCCGCGCTGCTCGGCGCGGAGGAATTCGGCTTTGCGACTGCGCCGCTCGTCACTCTCGGCTGCATTATGATGCGCGTCTGCCATCTCAATACCTGCCCCGTCGGCGTCGCCACGCAGGATCCGCTGCTCCGCAAAAATTTCACCGGCGACCCGGAGCACGCGGTCAACTTCATGAAATTTATCGCGCAGGAAGTGCGCGAATTCATGGCGCAGCTCGGCTTCCGCAAACTCACAGACATGGTGGGCCGCACCGACATGCTCGAAGCGCGCAAGGCCGTCGAGCATTGGAAAGCCAAGGGACTCGACTTCTCGAAAATCCTCTACAGTCCGAATGTCGGAGCCGACGTGGGCCGCTACTGCACCGAGACGCAGGATCACGGCCTGGAAAAATCCCTCGACCTCACCGTGCTGCTCGACCACTGCAAACCCGCTATCGAGCGCGGCGAAAAAGTCACCGGGCGTTTCCCGATCATCAACGTCAACCGCGTCGTCGGCACGATCCTCGGCAACGAGATCACCAAGCGCCACTGGAACGGCCTGCCCGACGACACCGTGCATCTGCACTTCGACGGCAGCGCGGGCCAGAGCTTCGGTGCGTTCATCCCGAAAGGCGTGACGCTCGAACTCGAAGGCGACGCCAACGACTACATCGGCAAAGGCATGAGCGGTGGTCGCATCGTTGTCTATCCGCCCGCCGGTTCCACTTTCGCCGCCGAAGAAAACATCATCGCCGGCAACGTTGCCCTCTACGGTGCGACCGCTGGCGAACTGTACCTGCGCGGCATGGCCGGCGAACGCTTCGCGGTGCGGAACTCTGGCGTGAACGCCGTCGTCGAAGGCGTCGGCGATCACGGTTGCGAATACATGACCGGCGGAAAAGTCGTCGTGCTCGGCACCGCCGGACGCAACTTCGCCGCGGGCCTGAGCGGAGGCATCGCGTATGTGCTCGACGAAGCGGGCGACTTCGCCACGCGCTGCAACCAGCAAATGGTCGGCCTTGAAAAACTCGAGGACCCCGCCGAAATCGCCGCGCTCGAAGCAATGGTGCAAAAGCACCGCGATTACACGCAAAGCAAAAAAGCCGCGAAGGTGCTCGCGCTCTGGGAGGAGATGGTGCCGAAGTTCGTGAAGGTGATGCCCAAGGACTACAAGCGCGTCCTCGCCTGCCTCAAAAAAGCCGAGGACGCCGGCCTCAGCGGCGACGACGCCATGACCGCCGCCTTCGAGGAAAACGCCCGCGATGTGGCGCGCGTTGGAGGAGGGTAACGCATGGGACTGTTTGCCGTAGCCTGCCGCGTCGAAAATCATCGCGAACCGAAAAAGTTCGCGGTGCTTCCGCGGCTGCTGGTGGACACCGGCAGTGAGTTCACTTGGATCGACGGCGCGATCCTGCAAAAGATTGGGATTGAGGCGCGCAAAAAGGATCTGCAAATCCAGATGGCCAACGGCCAGATTATCACCCGCTCGGTCGGCTACGCCGTGCTGAGAGTCGGTCGCACCGAGACCATCGACGAGGTGGTGTTCGCGCAACCGGGCGACCTGCTTTTGCTTGGCTGCCGCGCGCTCGAAGGACTTAATCTCCGCGTCGATTCGCGCGCCAAAAAACTCGTCGCGGCGGGTCCAGTCATTGCCGCCACCGCGATCAAAGCATTTTCAATTTAATCCACATGGGCAAACCAACCGGCTTCATCGAATATCTCCGCGAAATCCCCTCTGACCGCGCACCGCTCGAACGCACGCGCGACTGGGGTGAATTTCATCTGCATCTGCCGGAGGAAAAACTCCGCACGCAGGGCGCGCGCTGCATGGATTGCGGCATTCCGTTTTGCCATACCGGCACGCTCATCAGCGGCATGGCGAGCGGGTGCCCGATCAACAATCTCATCCCGGAGTGGAACGATCTCATCTATCGCGGACTGTGGCGCGAGGCGCTCGAACGGCTTCACAAAACGAACAATTTTCCCGAGTTCACGGGCCGCGTCTGCCCCGCGCCGTGCGAGGGCTCGTGCGTGCTCGGCATCAATGCGCCGCCGGTCACGATCAAGAACATTGAGGTTTCCATCATCGACAAAGGATGGGATGAGGGCTGGGTGAAGGCCCAGCCGCCTGAGAAACGGACGGGCAAAAAAGTGGCGGTGATCGGCAGCGGGCCGGCGGGACTTTGCGCGGCGGCGCAGCTCAATCGCGCGGGGCACACTGTCACCGTCTTCGAGCGCGCGGATCGTCCGGGCGGGCTGCTGATGTATGGCATTCCGAACATGAAGCTCGACAAGGAAGCCGTCGTCCTTCGCCGCATCCGGCAGATGGAGGAAGAAGGCATCGTCTTCCGCTGCGGCATCGAGGTCGGGAAAGATGTGACGACGGAGCAACTGCGCGCGGAGTTCGACGCGACCGTGATTTGCACCGGCGCGACCAAGCCGCGCGATCTTCCCATCGCGGGCCGCGAGTTGAAGGGCATCCACTTTGCGATGGATTTTCTCACCGCGAATACGAAGTCGATTCTCGACAGCCACAAGAACGGCAATTTCATCACCGCAGAAGGCAAGGATGTCATCATCATCGGCGGCGGCGACACCGGCACGGATTGCGTGGGAACGTCCATGCGCCACGGCTGCCGCAGCCTCGTGCAAGTCGAGATTTTACCGAAGCCTCCGCTCGACCGGGCGAAGGACAACCCGTGGCCCGAGTGGCCGAAGACTTACAAGCTCGACTACGGCCAGGAGGAAGCCGCCGCGAAATTCGGCGACGACCCGCGCGTGTACGTGACGACCGCGACGAAATTCGA
>JAYVRQ010000435.1:0-4720 GCA_043776145.1 Chthoniobacteraceae bacterium | reverse complement strand
TCGATGTGGACGGGCTGAATGTGATGGACTCGAAGAATCCTTCATCCAAGCCCCAGCGAGAGCCGCAGAAAAACATCCTGCACATCGCATCCATGCCTCCCGCGCCATGGGACTGGCAGGATGTGCCGCACGGCACGGTGCATCAGCACGGCTATGCGTCGAAGGCGCTCGGGCGCGGGCGGGAAATCATCGTGTACACTCCGCCGGACTACGAGCTTTCCGGCACGAAAAAATTTCCTCTTTTCGTGCTGCAACATGGCTCGGGGGACAATCAGCGCGCATGGGTGGAGCACGGCAAGGCGCACTGGATCCTGGACAACCAGATCGCCGCAGGCAAAGCGCGCCCGATGGTCGTCGTGATGCTCGACGGGCATCCGCTCGGCACGACGAAATTCACCGATCGTGCAAAAAAAGTGGAGGCGATGGATGCATTCCGGCGCGAACTTTTCGACGACGCTCTGCCGCTCGTGGAGTCGCTCTACCGTGTTGAAAAAGACGCCGAGAACCGGGCCATCGCCGGACTCAGCATGGGCGGCTGGCACTCCCTCACGGTCGGGCTTGGAAACATGGATCGCTTTTCGTGGGTCGGCTCATTCAGCGGAGTGCCGCCAGAGGAGGTGGTGGCCGAGCACTTCCTCAGTGACCCTGCCGCCGCGAATGCGAAACTGCGCCTGCTCTGGATTGCAGTCGGTCAGGATGATTTTCTGCGCAAACGGAATGAGGACTTCGTCGCCACGCTGAAGGAAAAGGGCATCGCGCACACTTGGAAGCTCACCGAGGGCGCGCACGCTTGGCCGGTGTGGCGCGGGTATCTTGCGGAATTTGCGCCGCTGATTTTCACTGCCAAATGATGCGTGAGTCCCGCACCGGCAAGCGATCTCGACGACGCGCAACGTGAGGAATTGCGGCTTGCCTAATATGTGAACGAATCGGCGCACCCTTTTTTGCTTGAGCCGATGCCCCTCGGAAGGCCACAGTATTGAATCATTCCTACTGAAAAACACATATGAAATCGAAATTTCTCCTCCTCGGTGTTCTCTCGCTCGTCTCCGGATGCGCTTCGGTGCAAACCCTCCAAATCACGGCCGAGGGCGGCTTGGCTGCGGCTTCCATCCAGGTGGATGTGGTGCCGGATTCCCCCGGAATCCAGTCGGTGCCGGTGAGTCAATATTTTCTGCCAGGCAATGCGATCCGTGCGGGCAGCAAGGCCAAGTCGGTACGCTTCGGCCAAGGCCAGCCTGCCACGCAGTCTGTCTCGGCGTCCGGTCTCGGAGGCAAGGCAGTCATCATCGCGCAGCTTCCCGGTGGTCGCACCGATGCGCCCGGTGACTCCGATACTCGCCGCAAGACAATCCCGCTCTCGGGCAAGCTGCCGAGCGGCGAAAAAGTCACTTCGGTGCTGCGCGTCGGAATCTCCGAAGGGGGCATCTCGGTCACGCCCTCAAAGTGACCGGAACGCCGCGCGTGCAAAAGGCGGCGCACCGGATTCCCGCACAGGCTGCGGACTTCCAAAAGAAGCATGGAGACGTGCGGTGAATACGAACTTGATCGGGCCATCGGCTGGGGTCGGCGAGCGACCTTTTTCTCCGCGCGTGCAATCAATGACCGCGGCCCGGCGTTGATCGTCATCCGGCGTGCGCGCACCGTCGAGCGAAACCAGCGCCACGCCTTTCTCCGTGCAGCGGCGGAACAGCAGACCGCCGTCGCCGCCGGGTGCCGCAAGCTCGCTCCGATCCTTGCATTCGATTGCGACGAGACGGGCTTTGCATTTTACGCGACGGCACGATTCGAGACGAGCCTCGCGGAATTCTTGGAAGCAGGTTGCAAGGTGGACAACGCGCTGCTCCGGGAAATCGTCACCAGCATCCTCGGAGCACTCGCAGAGTTGGAGGAAAAATCGCGCCGCTCACATGGTAATCTGACACCGGGCAACATCCTCCTCGATCCGCACGGACACATCTTCCTCACGGATCTCGCGCCTTCGGCAAAGGATGCGACCACTGCCGATGACCTCTTCGCCCTCGGCGCGCTGATCTATCAACTCGTCCGCCAGACGGCGCGCGTCGGCACCCTGAATCCACCGCTCGACTACTCGCCCGCATGGACCGAGTCGCTCGGCGACGATGCGGAGGGATGGCTCGCATTCACGAATCGGCTTCTCAACAAGCCGCAAAACTCGTCCCCCGGCGCAATCAAATCCGCACTCGGTGATCTGAAGTCGCTCGCCGGCCTCGCGGCGAAGGCTGCAAAGGCGGCAGCAGTCGTTTCCCCTCTCGAAACCGGAGCCACTGCTGTGCAAGTCGCAGTGCGCCGGCCACCGCCAAAAAAGCGGAGCCCGCTGCCTGTGATTCTCGCAGCAGTGCTCTTGCTCGGTGGTGGCGGCGGCGGTTTTTTTTACTACAAAAAACAGCAGGCGGAAAAGGAAAGGCAGCGCCGGGTTGCCGAGGAATTGCAAAGGCAGAAGGATGTCAAAAAATTACTACCGGTAGCGATTCAGAGCTTGGCTGAAGAATTGAAGGAGATGCCGCCCGGCAAATTCGCGGATGGCACCGTCCAGTCGCTCCTCATCCGAATGGGCAAGCTGCTCGGAAATTCCACCAGTGCGGAAGGCGCGACCTCGGAAATCAATTCATTGATTCGGAACTGGGATCTCCCGGATAAAATGAAAGCGCAGGCCACGGTGTGGCGCGACGCACCGCGGGAATGGACGCGGCTCGCTGGGGAACTCCAGAGTGCCGCGGCGGTGGACGCGAAGGGCGACATTTCGATCATCGTCCAGTTCGAAAATGCCATCCAAGCACGCAGCGATGCGTCCGACCTGGATTACGAATGGGACTCCATCGCTCGGACACTCGGCGATCACAAGGCCGCGGGCAACCGGATGCTGCCGGACTTCACGCCGTGGGCTGAGAATGAAATCCGCAGCGCGCGGGACGTAAAGGATGCCGTCGCTCGTGCAAAGGCCGCCGCGAAGAACTTGGGCGATGTGCTTGCCTTCCAACGCGAAATGGGTGCCCGAGTTTTATGGGATCGCTTCGCAGAGGAAGTGCCGGAACTCCAACAGGTGCCGAGCAGCGACCTCATGCCGGTGTGGCCTGCAAAATGGATGAGTGAGGCGAAACGCCGCGTCGCGCCGGAAGCCGGAAAACGCAAGGAATGGGAGACGAAATTTTCGGAACTCGAGAAGCGGATTGGGCAACTCGCCGCCAAGGACAAGCCGGACTGGAAAAAGAAATTGGACGACTCACGCGCAGCGGCAGCCAAGGCGATGGAGACGGATGTCTCGAAAATTGACCAGGACTTCTCGAAATTCAACGCGATGGAGTTGCCTGTGCAAATCGCGCACAGGCAATACACGGAATTCCTCGCGGGCTGGAAAAAAAAGGTGGAGGCAATCAACGCTGATGACCCAGGCGCGAAGAAGCAGGCTTCAGCGTTGGTGAAGAACTTCACGGAGGAAACCGATAAGATCCTGAAGATCGCTCCCGATTACAAAACGCCCATGGGAGACAGCGCAGCGATGGCGCGGGAAATGACAAAACGTCTCGACACTCCGGATAAGCTCAACCTGCTGTTCTCGACCGAGGGATGGTCAGACGTCACGCCTCCAGGCTTTGATAAATCGGGTGCTGCTTTCCAATTTACCAAGGCTGGAATCGGTGCGGTCAAAATGTATTTCATGCAGTTGGATAAGGACTTTGCGATGGCAGCGTGGGAGACGCCGCTGGTCCTCGCGCGGCTATCCGGTGTCCCGGCTAGCGTCCTGCCTATTGACCAGGTGACGGGACGGCTGCTGAAAGGCCCACAGACTCGCAAGTACAACGATTTTTCGCTAGCGGATGACTGGCTCTGGAAAGGGCCGCAGGATCTCGCAACGAACGCCAGCCGAACACAAAAGGGTCCGAAGGTGTATCTCGCGTCAGGTGTCCTTCCCGGCGACCGGGGCCCCTTTCTTCCTGTCACCTGGCTGACTTTCGATGAAGCGAAGGAAATGGCCAAGGCCCTCGGCGGACAGTTGCCCACCGCCGCGCAGTGGAAGAGCGCCTACACGAGACAACTGGCGGGACGGGAAAAGCGGCTGCGTTCCACAGCGGCCTGGTCGAAGCAATATCCACTGCTCAAGGATTGGCTGGACCAGACTGAGGACGCGGGTCTCGTCGCCGGTGGAAGACCGGATCAAGGAAGTTTCAGCATGCAGCTCACGGTGGATGAAAAAGATAAGAAAGATGCGGCCGGCGGAGCGGCTGACGACAACAAGCTATGGCTGACGAACGTAGCGACGTCCAACGACTGGACACCGGCAAAGGGCTTCACTCACCTCGTCGGCAATGCAGCCGAGTGGGTGACCGACGACAACAGCAAACCGGCCGTCATCGGAGCGTCAGTCGTCTCGCCGAAGCTACCCGTGGATACCGCATTCCCGATGAGCAGTTCCGCATCGTATTTCGATGTGACTTTCCGCCTTGTAGTTCCGCTAGGGCCGGGTGGTGCCGGAGTCGGTCTTCAAAAGTTCCGGGAATATGCGCGGGACGATGTGAAGCTGCCCCGCGATCCCGTGGCGCAATAACCGCAAACGGCGCTTCCCAAAATCAGGGCGACCTGTGTAGCGTCCGAAGCAGAAGGCGAGTCCAATCATGCCAGCGATTAATTTCACTCCAGAAGAACACGCATGGGCGTCGAAGTCCGCAATGAAGCTGCGTTTTGTGCAGGCGGATTTTGC
>JAYVRQ010000434.1:0-4731 GCA_043776145.1 Chthoniobacteraceae bacterium | reverse complement strand
CGAACCGGATGCCTTCGAGCGGGATTACCGCGAGGGTTCCCGCGCTGGCCTCGGCCTTCACCGTGTTGCGCGGGACGAGCGAGATGCCGCTCTCGATTTCCACCGCGCGCTTCACCATTTCGACGTTGTCGAACTGGATCGTTTCGCGCAATTCCACCCGATGCGCCCGCAGTTCCCGGTCGATCACTTTGCGCGTCGGCATGTCCGGCCCAAAGGCAATGAACTTCTCCCCGTTTAATGCCGAAAGCGGGACCGTCGCGAACTTGGCGAGCCGGTGATTCGGGTGGCAGATCACGACGAGTTCATCCTCCTCGAACACCTCGAATTTCAGCCCTGGCCGCGCCTGCGGATATGCCACGAGACCGAGATCGACTTCGCCGCTCGCCACCGATTCATACACATCGGGCGAGCGCCGGTATTCCACCGCCACCTCGACCTCGGGATGCTGCGTGCGAAAGGCGTGCAGACGCGGCGGGAGTTCGTGCAGACCGATGCTGAAAATCGACGCGACGCGCAGCCGTCCCTCAATCGCGTGGCCTGAGCGGTGCAGTTGATCGCCGAGCGCCTTGTAGATGCCCAGCATTTCCCGGCTCGCATCAAGGAGCGCGCGGCCCTCCGTCGTCAGCGTGCAGGCCTTACGATTGCGCTCGACGAGCGTGACGTGAAACTTCAATTCCAGCGCCCGCACCTGCTGGCTCACGGCGCTTTGCGTGATGCCGTTGACATCCGCCGCTTTGGAAAAACTTTTCGTTTCGGCCAAATCGCAAAATACTTTGAGTGTTTCTAAGTGCATATTCGCAGGACTAATCCTTCCGCCACTTCGATGAAGTTGTCAAAAATTCGATTCTTTTCGTAATACCCATGCTCGCTGAAAATCTGGAAATCGTCCGCGCGTCGATCGCGGAAGCCGCGTCGAAGGCTGGGCGCGCGGCGTCGGAAATCGAACTCATTGCTGTCTCGAAGACGCACCCGCCCGAGTCCGTCCACGAGGCGCTGGACGCGGGCCTGCTTCTTTTCGGCGAAAGCCGGGTGCAGGAGGCGCGGGCGAAAATCTCGCTGCTGCCGGGCCGCGCGCGCTGGCATTTCATCGGACATCTTCAAAAAAACAAAGTGCGCCACGCGCTGCCGCTCTTCGAGCTTTTCCACGGCATCGACTCGCTGGAACTCGCGCGCGATTTGAACCGCATCGCGGACGAGGCGGGCGCGTTTCCCAAAGTGCTGATCGAGGTGAACGTCGCGGGGGAATCGAGCAAGTTTGGCTTCACGCCGGAGCGGGTGCGCGCGCAGATGGAGGAACTGCTCGCGCTCGACCGCGTGCAGATCGAGGGGCTGATGACGATCGCGCCCTTCGCGCCGGAGGCCGAGGCGTCGCGCCCGCATTTCGCCGCGCTGCGCGAATTGCGCGAGCGATTGCAGGCGGAATTCCGCGTCCCGCTGCCGCGGCTTTCGATGGGCATGAGCGGCGATTTCACCGTGGCGATCGAGGAGGGCGCGACGCTCGTTCGCGTGGGGACGGCGATTTTTGGAAAACGCAGCGGCAAAAGCTGGCGTCCCGCCGCGGAATCTGCCACGTATGACGACTGAACATGACCGCGCGCCTGCTGCCCACGTCCATCCAGCACATTGGCGATGAACTCGCCCTCTCGTGGAGCGACGGCGCGGAAACCTTCCTGCGCCTCGCCGATCTGCGCCGCGCGTGCCCGTGCGCCGCGTGCGGCGGCGAGCCGGATGTGATGGGGAACATCGACCGGCCCGAAGTCACTTACACACCGGCGAGCTTCGAGTTGCGCGGGTACCAGCTCGTCGGCGGCTACGCGGTCCAACCCACTTGGGGCGACGGCCACGGCACCGGCCTTTATTCGTTCAACTATCTCCGCCGACTCGGCGCGGCACCCGTCCAGCCATGAGCACGAAGAACCGCCTCGGCCTGCTCCTCATTTTCCTCGGCGTCTGCGCCACCGCCACCTTCCTTCAGCGCGCGCTCGACGCGCACCGCTACGCCGCGCGCCCGGCGGAACTTTACGAAGTCGTGCGCCAGGAAATCGACGCCGTGCGCGAGGCGGACTACTCGCGCGCCTACCGGCAGGTCTCGACCGGGTTTCAGGAAAAATTCAACATCGAAGCCTTCGCGGACATGGTCCGCAGCGACTACCCGGCGGCGCATCACATCGAGCGGGTGGAATTCGGGCGCGTCGCCCGCGATGGACGCCAGGCGCTCGTGCAGGTTTATTTTTTCCTGCCAAATGGCGACATCGTCCCGTGCGTGTACCGGCTCGTGAACGAGGAAAGCGCCTGGAAGATCGACGCCGCGCATGTGCAGAAGCGGTGGCCATCTGGACGGCGTCTCGGCGGACTGCGCATCTGAACCGCGCCCGCTACGCGAGCAACGCGCGCAGGACGCGGAGATTTTCGGCGTCGTCGAAAAGCACGCGGATCGGGATGCGAAAGCCGGGGACGACTGTGCTCGCCACTTCGCCGCTGCCGGATTTGAGGGCGAGTTCATAGCGGCCTTCGCGTGGGAGATATTGTTCGAGCACTTCGCGCTCGGCATCGACGATCCAGTATTCGCCCACGCCATGCACCGCGAAGTCCTCGAACTTCACGCCGCGGTCGCGATGTTCGGTCGAGTCGGAGAGCACCTCGCTCACGAAATCGGGGATCGGAAATTTCATCGTGTCCGGGCCGATGAGCGCGGCTTTTTCCGGGCCGAAGAAAACCACGTCGGGCTCGTAGTCGTTGCGGGGGAAAACGCAGAGCGACTTTTCGGTATGCACCTTGCCGAGTCGATGCACCGCGCAGTAAGCATGGAGGAGATGCTGCAGGCGCTGGCGGACCTCGGTGTGTTTGGCTCTGGCAGGTGAGTGCATGATGACTTCTCCGTTGATGAACTCGGCTTTTTCGTCGTCGGCAACCTCGTCGTAGAAACGCTCGCGACGCCGTTGCTCCGCGCCGAAAGTGTGTTGCAAATCGGCGAGTTTTTCCGGCAGGGCCGGGTCTTGCAGGAGTTCGGCGAGCGGGCTCATGGCGGGGCGAAGCTAGCGCGGGACGCGGCTTGCGGCAAGGCGGGTCACGCCTTCGCGGCGATCATCCCGCTTGCGCGCGCGTAGTTGAAGATGCCGCCGGCGTCGATCACCGGGCGTACTTCGCCGAGCGGCTTGAGCGAGTAGGTGACGCCGTTCACGGTCAGCGTGTCGTGGTCGAAATCGAGCGTCGCGATGTCGCCGGTTTTCACCTTGTCGCAAAGGCGCTCGTTCGCGTCGTACGGATACAGTTCCCCGGTCGCGACGCAGTTGCGGAAAAAGATGCGCGCGAAACTTTCCGCAACGACGACCTCGACCCCGGCGGCGCCCATCGCGATCGGCGCATGTTCGCGCGAGGAGCCGCAGCCGAAATTGCGTCCCGCGATCACGATCTTGTATTGCGTTTTCAATTCGCCGCCGGGGATGAATTTCACCGGATACAAATCGTCGGGAAGTCCGATCAGCGCATAGCTGCCGAGCTTTTCGTATTCCTCGGCGATGGTCGGCACGAGGGTCAGATATTGCGCGGGGATGATTTGGTCGGTGTCGATGTTATCGCGGCAAACATAGACGGGGCTGGTGATGGCGTTGGGCATATTCAGTGTGATCGGTTCAGGTTTCTTCTTCCTCTTCCGCTTCCTCCTCCTTTTACGTGCAGCGGAGGAAGATTAAGAGGAAGCGGAAGAGGAAGATTACTTCGGCTTCGGGGCGTTGACTCGGAATTTCGGCTTGGGCAGCACGGGTTCCTCGGGCATCGGCGGTGGCAGATCGCTCATGTCAAAAAGCGGATCGCCGGGGACGGGCTCGACCTTGCTGTTTTTGCGCGGGCCTGAATACATCCGCTCCGCACCGCCACCGCCGCGGCGGCTGGCCGTGGCCGTCGAGCGGCGCGGCTCCGGCGGTGCGGGGGAGATGTCCTCGCTCGCGACCCAGCCGGTGATGCCATCGTCCGTCATCACGCGGCTGAAGCCGAAAGAGCGTTCCAGCATGATGACGCGCTGGCCTTTCGGCAGCACGAAGTCCGCGCCAAAACTCTGCGCCGGTCCGTATTTGAAAAATTGCGCATTCTGCGTGGAAACTTGAAAGCGGCTCCCCGGCGGAGCCAGTTCGTGCGAGCAGCCTGTAAGCAAGAGAGCCGCCAGCCCGGCGCGCATGATTTTGGTGAGAAGCAGGGATGCGGAAAGGCAGTCGTTTTTCGAACTCAGCATTGGCAGGCATTTTGGAAAGGTCACGATCGGGCCGCAAGAGCGGGCTCGCGAGCCGCGGAGCATTTACGCAGCAAGCACGCCATGCAAACGGATTGTTCCGTGGAAACGCAACCGCCCTCGTGATACCAGCCCTCACCCCCGCCCTCCTATTCCGCCACCACGACTTTCAGCTTGCGCGAGGAAATGCGGAACGTCACCGGCAGCTTCGTGACGACTTCGCCATCGACTTCAACAGGCACGTCTTCCGCACTTGAGACCGTCATGCTGGTGGTCTGGAAGTAGTCCACGTCTTCAAGGTCGGTGTGCATTCCCATGAGGATCGTCCCAAGGTAACGCGCGATGTCGAGGTAGCCGAGGTTTTTGAAAATCAGCACGTCGAACTTGCCATCGTCGATCCGCGCGTCCTTGAAAAAAGCGACGGGTCCGCCGTAGTAGCGCCCGTTCCCGATGAGCACGAACGAACCCTCGCGCCGCTCGCCATCGTGCTCGACGACGAGCTTCGG
>JAYVRQ010000433.1:0-4734 GCA_043776145.1 Chthoniobacteraceae bacterium | reverse complement strand
TGAAGCTGCGCGCGCGTGTCATCGAGCTTCTCCTTACTCAGCCCCGGAATCTGCACGAGGATGCGATCCGTCCCCGACGGCGTGATGATCGGCTCGCTTGTCCCCATCGAGTCCACGCGCTTGCGGATGACCTCGACCGCTTGATCGACCATCGTTTTGGTGATCTCCCTTTTCTGACCCTTCTCATCCGGCTCGGCGACGAGGCGAATGAGGAACGATGTGCCGCCTTTCAAATCGAGGCCGAGCTGAATCTTGCCGGTCTTGGCGATGTTGCCCGCCGTGTCCTTCACATCGAAAGGCGGATACGCCGCGTGCAGCGCGAGGGCGAGCACGCAGACGGTGATAATCGTGCCGAGGATGCGCTTCACGCGCTCGCTCTCCGTCGCGAAATACCAGCCGAAAAGCGCCAGCAGCAACATGCCGGTGGAGAAGATGAGAAAGTTCGGATTCATCGGGAAAAATCAGGCTTTGCCGTTGGCGAGAGCGGGCGCGCTTTCGGGCCGACCCGTGTCGGGATTGACGACGTTGGCGACGGCCGTTTTGTCGATCTCGATTTTCACGTTGTCCGCGATCTTGAGGAAGAGTGTCGCGCCGTCCTTCACATTCGTCACCGTGCCGTAAATCCCGCCGGTCGTGACGACGCGATCACCGGTCTTGAGTTGATTGATCCGCGCCTGGAGATCCTTCTGCTTTTTCGCCTGCGGGCGGATGCTCATGAAGTAGATGAGCGCGAAGGCGAACGCCATCCAGATCATCATGTTCATGCCCTGGAGCCCCGTATCGACGGGCTTGGGCACGGGCGTTTCGGCTAGGAGAAAAAGGGTCGCGAGATTCATACGTGAAAGGCTCTCCGCAGCGGTCGGTTTCGGCTGCCGGGAAAAAGGGACGGAAGGTTATGCGGCGCTTCCGGGTTGTCCAAGGAATTCTCGGACGACGGGAAAGCAGGCCGGTGACGGACGCGCAGCCGGTTACTCCAGGCCCGGCTTGGCGAAACGCGCGCTCACGAAATCCCAGTCGATGACGTTTTGGAAGGCCTTGATGTAATCCGCGCGCCGGTTCTGATACTTCAAATAATAAGCGTGCTCCCAGACATCGAGCGCCAGCAGCGGGATGCCGCCGGTCGAGATGGGCGTGTCCTGATTCGCGGAGGACTCGATGGCGAGCGCCTTCTCGCGCAGGACGAGCCAGACCCACCCGCTTCCGAAAACCTTGAGCGCCGCGGCCCCGAAGGCCTCCTGAAATTTGGGAAGGCTGCCGAACGTCTTGTCGATCGCCGTCGCGAATTCACCGGCGGGCTTCCCGTTTTCGTTCTTTTTCAAAAGCTGCCAGAAGAACGTGTGGTTCGCGTGCCCGCCGCCGTGATTGCGCAACGCCGCGCGCACGGCTTCGGGAGCGCCGTTCAGATTCGTCAGAATTTCGCGGATGGTTTTCTTTTCCAACCCCGGCGCTTCCGCGACCGCCGCGTTCAGTTTGCTGACGTAAGCCGCGTGATGTTTGTCGTGATGCAGCTTCATCGTCTCAGCGTCGATGTAAGGTTCGAGCGCGTCGTAATCGTAGCCAAGCGGCGGGAGTTTGAAGACGCCTTCCGGCGGCGCGTCGGCGGCGAAAGCGGGCGCGGCAAAGGCGACGGCTCCGGTGGTGAGGGCGAGATTTTTGAGGGCTTTGCGGCGGGTAATCATAATCAAAGGTTGCGGCGGCGCGAAGACAGCGCCACGCCGGACAGCGCGAGTGCGAACAGGCCCGTGCCGGGTTCTGGAATTGCCGGGGCGGAAAACGCGCGGAGTTGAAAAGCGTTGAGCAGCGTCCTGTTGTCTCCGCCGCTGAAGGTGATGACTTGCGAGGCTGCATCCGCCGTGAAAGTGCCGATCGCAAATTGGCCGATTTCGGTTGCAGGATTGTAGCGGGTCAGCGTGACGCTGCCACCGGCGGTCGCGGTCGTCATCGGCCCGCTCGGTGGCGGAAACGGGGAGAAGGAGGCCAGACTCGATTGGTTGGCCCACCATTGGAATTGATACGGCGTGCCAATGCTCAGCCCGGACAGAGTCAGGGTGATTTCCGGCGGGGGAAACAGCCCGTTGGTGTAGCTGCCGGACTGGAGCAGCGTCTGGTAGTCCGGCGAGAGATCGGAAAATGGCGGCACGATGTCGCCAAAATTCACATTGTTGCCGAGGATGTTTGCCGTCGAACTGAGCTTCACATTGCCGACGATATTGACCGATCCATTCGTGGCGAACGGCGTGAACGTGACCCCGTTGACCGTCGCGCTCGAATTTCCCGACGCGCCGAGATTGTGCGCGACGATGAGCGCACCGGTCGTGCTGACATCGCCGTTGCCCACAATCGTTTGCGGTGCATTCCACGTCACGAAACCTGCGTGGACGGAGACTGCGGATGCGAGGAAACAAACGAGAGCGGAGGTTTTCAATGGGAAAAATGGAATGGATCGGGACGGTTCGCATTGTGCGAACAATCAAGCCGCGTGTGTAGCAGCAGCATTTCGATGCGGAAAAGCCATTTCTTTGCGAATCGCAAATCCGTGGCGGCGCGGACGGAAAAATTCGGGATTATTTCCCGCCCGGCCCGTAACCCGCCTTTGGCTTGCCTTCGGCGTCGAGCTTGTCGCACGCCCACAGCAAGCCATGCGTCACGAGATCGAGATACCGTGCGTCTTCCACCGTCGCGTTGTTGTGGCCGATCGTGGTGCTGAAGACGCGGGCCTTTCCGTACTGGTTCGTCCACGCGACGACGTAATCGTTCTCCTTCTCCGTCACCGTTTCGACGCCATCCGCGTCCTTCTTCTTGCTCTTCACGGTCTGCTTTCCATGCGCGATGGCGTGCGCGGATGGGAACACCTGCACGTTGTTATAGTGCTCTTCATTCATGGTCGTCCAATCCCCGAGCCCCTTCGAGATCGCGTGCTCCTTGTCCGTGAAGCCAATGGCAATCGGCTCCTGCGGACCGTGGCCGCTACTTTGCAGACCGAGGTAGTCGAACCACAATGACTCGGGCGTACCCGCAGTCTGCCGTTTGCCGGGATCGCCCACGCGATAGCAGTGCATCGCGCAGTGCAGATTCACGCCGGGAATGCCGTCGCGATGCGGCTTCAGCACGCCCTCGACCGTCGGCACATCCTTGATGTCCGCCGCGCATTCATCGTGCAGCACCAAGTCGTAGCCCTTGGCGTAATCAGGATTCCCGAGGATCGCGAGCGGCGGCTTCGTGCTCTTGTCGTCCGTGTGGATTTGATCCACGACGACGTTCGCCCGCGCCTCGATTCCCTTTTTCAAAATATCCTTCTGCGCCTTGTAATCGTGGCAGCAGCCGCCGGTGATGAGCAGCACCTTCAGCGGCGCGGGGGCGTCGGCGGCGCGGGTGAGCGAAGCGAGGGTGAAAAGGGCGAGCGTGGGGAGCAGGAGGAGTTTCATGTGGATGGCATGACCCGCAAACCCCGCGGACAAAAGCCTGAAAATGCGCGCGACGCCGAATTATTTGGCGATGACTCCATTTGCCGACGCAGGCGTTCTTTTGAAAACGCAGAGACGCAAAGGCGCAGAGGACGCAGAGATTCCGCAGTGGAATCCACCCTCTGCGATCTCTGCGCCTCTGCGCCTCTGCGTTTTCAAAATGCAGCGATCCAAGAACGAAGACCGACCATTTTTACTTCGGCGGCGCGGGGGCAGCGGGCGGCGGGAAGGGCGGATTCGTCTGCGCGCCGGGCGCGGCCTGCGCGAGATTCGGCGTCGTGTCCGCCTTCGCATCGCCGAGCGCCCATGCGATTCCGCCGCTCAGGATTTCCTGGAAAATCGGGTTCGTCCAAACGTCCTCGCGATGCCCCATCGACGTGTAAAAGACGCGCCCCTTCCCGTGCATCCGCGCCCACGTCGCCGGATACGCCGGGCGCTCGTACTCGACGCCTTTCATCGTCTCCGTCTCCTGCACGAGCAGCACATGAATGTCGTCGCGGAAATCTTTCAGCGAGTACCACTCCTCGTTCAGATCGAATCCCGCCGCATATTTTTCCAGGCCCGGAAACTTCGGATCGACGCAGCGCATCGTCGCCTTCTGCTGCGCGCCGTGCTTGATGAATTCGCCGCCGAGCATCTTCACGTAAGGATCCGCCGCCTCGCCGAAATTCTGATACCGATCCGGCCCCTTCTTCGCCTCGTTCTTCGTGTGGAAAGTATCGCTCGCACTGTGCGAACCGATGAAGCCCTTGCCGCCCGCGACGTAATCGAGCAGCGCCTGTTTCCCCGCGTCCGACATCGGCGGCAGCTTATCCGTACCGGGTTCGCAGAGATTCCCCGTCGTGTAGAAAAAGAGCGCGTCGAATTGCTTGAGATAATCCGGCGTGAACAGCGACCCGTCCTTCGAGAAAACAAACTCCCAATTCTTTTTCGTCCCCAACTCACCGAGCACCTTCTCCGCAAAACTCGGCTCCCCCTTTTTGTAACTAATCACGTCATGCTCGAAGCCGCTGGATTTCGAGAAGAAAAGAATCCGGCGCTTCGGTGCGTCTGCGGCGCAAAGGGTGGAAGCGAGAACGAGCGAGAGCGCGACAGTGGTGCGGAGGAAGTGGCGGCGGGTGGGCATGGGGATGAATATCCGGGGAACGCGCGGGCGTTAGAAGGGGAATGTTGGAAATCGTCCCGGAGCGGCTGCGCTTGGTTTTGGGCCGCTGCATTTTTTGAAACGCAGAGACGCAGAGGACGCAGAGATTTTTACTGTGGGAATCCG
>JAYVRQ010000432.1:0-4735 GCA_043776145.1 Chthoniobacteraceae bacterium | reverse complement strand
CGGGCGTCCGGCCCGGCTCATCTCACGAAAGAATATCCTTCACCACCTGCGCCTCCGCCTCCACGCCCGTGAGCTTCATGTCCGAACCCTGCCACTTCACGGTGAACTTGCGGTGGTCGATGCCAAGCTCATGCAGGATCGTCGCGTGCAGGTCGCGGACGTGGACGGGATTCTCCACCACGTTGTAGCTGAAGTCGTCGGTCGTGCCGTAAATCGTCCCGCCCTTCACGCCGCCGCCCGCCATCCACATGGTGAAGCAGCGCGGATGATGATCGCGACCGTAGTTGTCCTTCGTGAGCTGTCCCTGGCAATACACGGTGCGACCAAACTCACCGCCCCAGACGACAAGCGTGTCATCGAGCAGCCCGCGCGCCTTCAGATCGCTCACGAGCGCCGCAGCAGGCTGATCGGTTTCCTTGCACAGCTTCGGCAGCGCGCCCGGCAGTCCACCGTGGTGATCCCAGTCCTGGTGATAGAGCTGGATGAAGCGCACCCCTCGCTCCGCGAGCCGCCGCGCCTGCAGGCAGTTCGCGGCGAAGGTGCCCGGCGTCTTCACATCCGGGCCGTACGAGTCGAGCGTCGCGGGCGATTCCTTCGAGATGTCCGTCACGTCCGGGATGCTCGTCTGCATGCGGAACGCCATCTCGTAGTTGTCCACGCGGCTCTGGATTTCCACATCGGGCGTGCCAGCGAGCTGGTGCTCGTGCAACTCGCGCAGACGATCCAGCATCATGCGCCGGCTGTCCGCGCTCACGCCGTCGGGATTGCCGAGGTAAAGCACCGGATCCTTCGCCGCGCGGAACTGCACGCCCTGATGCCGAGTCGGCAAAAAACCGCTGCCCCACAAGTGCGAACCGAGCGGCTGCCCGCCCTTGCCCTTCGTGATCATCACGACGAACGACGGCAGGTTCGCATTCTCCTGCCCGAGCCCGTAGCTCAGCCACGCGCCGATGCTCGGCCGGCCCGCGATCTGCGTGCCCGTCTGCATGAAAGTCACGCCCGGCCCGTGGTTGATCGCCTCGGTGAACATCGAGCGCACGAAGCACGCATCGTCCGCGATGCGCGCCGTGTGCGGCAGCAGCTCGCTCACCCACGCGCCGCCGCGCCCGTGCTGCGCGAACTTGAACGGCGATCCCACGAGCGGGATGGACGACTGGTTGCCCGACATCCCCGTGAGCCGCTGCCCGCCGCGAATCGAGTCGGGAAGCTGTTCGCCGTGGCGCTGGTTGAGCACGGGTTTGTAATCGAAGAGGTCAAGCTGCGACGGCCCGCCCGACATGAAGAGGTAGATGATGCGCTTCGCCTTCGGCGGAAAATGCGGGAGCCCCAATGCGCCGCGATCCGCCGCAGCCACCGCTGATGGATTAAGCAGGTCGGCCAGAGCGATGCCACCGAGGCCCATGCCCATCTGGGTCAACCACTCACGCCGGGTTTTTAACCACTTACCTGCACTAATGGACACTAATGAAGAGAGATGGGAGGAAGTCTGATTTCCGTCATTAGTGTCCATAAGTGCAGGTTAGTGGTTAAAAATCTCAGTGGTTAAATCACATAGCGTTTCCAATCCACGCCCTTGATCGGCCCGAAGTTAATCAGGTACCCAACACGTTTCTTCGATATGCGCATGTAGTTGATGAGTTGCGCTTCGTGTTCCGGCAGCAGCGCCGCCACGGATTTCAACTCCACCACGATGCCGTCATGCACATAGAGGTCCGGCACGTATCGTTTCTTCAACTGCCGTCCCTTGTAATAAATCACCAATTCCTGCTTGGGAACGAAAGGAATGCCCCGATCCCCAAGTTCAAACTCCAAGCTCTCCTGATAGACTTCCTCGGCAATCCCGCCGCCCACTTCATTGTGAACTTCAAACGCCGCCGCCATCAGCGCATAACCTTCTTTTGAATACAGACTGTCATCGTTCTTCATAAGTCTTCCTCCGTACCATTAGTGCCGGTCAGTGTCGATAAGTGGTTCACCTCTTCACCACGCAAGCATCGTGGTTCAACAACGCCTGAGCCAGCACAGTCGCCGCCGCAATCTCAATCTCTGAAATCTCCTTCCCAACCATAGTGTTCCCAGTCTTCAGCAGCGCACTGGCTTCCGCCGGCCTGGCCTGAAAGTAAGCCAACTGTTCCTTGTATAGCTGAGTGGTAATCTCCCGCTCGCGCGCGTCGGGCTGGCGGCTGAGGCAGCGGAGGAAACCGGCTTCGATCATCGCGGTGACATCGCCTTTCGCATCGCGGTGCAACTTCTCGCCGAGCACGCGCGCGGCTTCCACGTATTGCGTCCCATTCAAAAGGATTAGTGCTTGCAGCGGAGAGTCGGTACGCTCGCGTTTGGCCGCGCAGACGGCGCGGCGCGGGGCGTCGAAGGCGATCATCGCGGGGGGCGGGCCGGTGCGCCGCCAGTTTGTATAAACGCTGCGGCGGAAGACGCCGTCCCCGCCGCTCGGCGTCGCGGGTTTGAAGGACTCGCTCATCTCGTACGGATTCACCGGCGGGCCGCCGATTTTTTCGCTGAGCAGACCGGCGGCGGCGAGCGCGTTGTCGCGGATCATTTCGGCGCTCAACCGGAAGCGCGGCCCGCGCGCGAGCCATTCGTTTTCGGGATCGTCGGCCATCGTTTTCGCATCGGCGATGCTGCGCTGCCGATATGTCGCGCTCATCACGATCGTTTTCAGCAGCGCCTTCGTGTTCCACCCGCTCTCGATGAAACGCCGCGCGAGTCCGTCGAGCACTTCGGGGTAAAGCGGGCGCGTGCCCTGGCTGCCGAAGTCCTCCGCCGTCTTCACGAGCCCCCGCCCGAAGATGCTTTGCCAGAGCCGGTTCACGAGCACCCGCGCCGTGAGCGGATGCTCCGGCGCGGTGAGCCACAGCGCGAGGCCGAGCCGGTTCTTCGGCGCGTCTTTTGGGAAAGGCGAAAGCGCGGCGGGTGTGCCCGCGCCCACTTCGTCGCGGCGCTGATCGTATTGTCCGCGGAAAAGCGTGAAGGCCTTTTTCGGTTCCGGCAGTTCGCGCATTACCATGATCTCCGGCAGATCATCCGCCGCCTTCATCGCGGCGGCTCTGGAAATTTTCAGCGCATCGAGTTGCTTCGCGAAATCCGCGTCCATCGCCGCGAGAAAATACTCGCGCACCATTTCGCCATCGCCCTTGGCCAGCAGGGCGTTCACGGCTGCTTCGTCCTTCGTCGCCAGCACTTCGAGCGCGGTCAGCTCGCGGTTGAAAACGCGAAACTCATCAATCGCCCCGCCCTTGAATCCACGATCCCGAAAGCGTTCGCCGAGCGCGATGTTGTCGCCGCCGCCACCGGTGATGTCTTTCGTCAGCGCATCCTTCACGACTTCGACGGACGCGAGTTCACCGTTCACGTAGAGCTTCAATCCAGCGGCGCGGCTGCTGCCATCGCTGCTCACCGCGATGTGCGTCCACTCGTTCACGGGCAGCGCGGTTTTCGCGCGAATCGAGATCGCGTTGCCCGGCCAGAAATGGATGAGCGACCATTTCAGTTTTCCATCTTCGATGAGCAGTTCGTAGCCACGGCTTGCCGCGTCCGTCCACGCGCGCGAGCGGTGAAAGACGACCGCGCGATCTTTCACATCCGGCGTCTTCACCCACAGCGAAACGCTGAACGGCTCGTGGCGTTTGAAATTTCCAACCGGCAAATCCACCGCGTCGTCGCCGGTAAATTGCACCGCATTCCCAATGCGCCCCGGCACCAGCTTGTTCTCGCCGTTCAGAGTCGCGGGCTGCTTTTCGTTCATCCAGTTCGCGAGCTTTCCGCCTTCCAAAGTCTCGAAGCCGAAGCCCGCGATTTCGCCAGCGGGAACGACGCTGATGGGACGGGATGGGAGCGATGGGACGAATGCTTCGCGCAGCGCGGCGAGTTTTTTTTCCTCCTCGGAAGCGGCGCGCTCCAGTTCCGCGAGCCGCTGCTTTTTCGGAGCATCCGCGAGCGTCAGCGTCGGCGTCGGCGGCGAAGTCGTGAAATAGGAATACAGCCCGGCTTCGTCGATGTTTTGGAACATCGAGAAGAACTGGTAGTACTCCTTCTGCGTGAGCGGATCGAACTTGTGATCGTGGCAGCGCGCGCACTCGAACGTGAGCCCGAGAAACGCTGTCGAAAATGTTTGCACGCGGTCGGCGACATACTCGACGCGGTATTCCTCCTCGACGCTGCCGCCTTCGGTTTCCTGCTGGTGCAGCCGGTTGAAAGCGGTCGCGAGCACTTGGTCATCGGTCGGTTTGGGAAGGAGATCGCCCGCGAGCTGCCAGGTAATGAATTGATCGAACGGCAGGTTTTCGTTGAACGCGCGGATCACCCAATCGCGCCACGGCCACACGTCGCGCTCGCGATCGACTTGGAAGCCGTAGCTGTCCGCGTAGCGCGAGATGTCGAGCCAGTCCACGGCCATCCGCTCGCCGTAGCGCGGCGATGCGAGCAGCCGGTCCACGAGTTTTTCGTAAGCATCCGGCGCGTCGTCTTTCACAAAGGCATCGACCTCCGCGGGAGTCGGTGGCAGGCCGGTGAGATCGAAGCTCACGCGGCGGATCAGCGTGTGGCGATCAGCTTCCGGTTGCGGCTTCAATCCACGCGCGGCGAGTCCGCGCTCCACCGCCGCGTCGATTGCTTCGCCGGATTTTAGCGGGATGAAAGACCAGTGCGCCTCGTACTCCGCGCCCTCGGCGATCCATTGTTTCAGTGTCGCGATTTGCGCGGGATCGAGATCGCCGAG
>JAYVRQ010000431.1:0-4764 GCA_043776145.1 Chthoniobacteraceae bacterium | reverse complement strand
CGGCGATGAAACTCCAGGTGATGCCCGAGCCGGTGAAACTCCAGTCGGTCCCGCGCGATTTCAACACGATGACCGGGCCGACAATCGCGACGACAAAGTAGGCGACGCCGACCCACAGAAATGCTTTCAGGCTCGCGTTGCCCATCTCGGCACCGGCGGGCATCGCGCTCCGGCCGGTGTGAAGGAGGACGCCGTAAAGGCCCCACGAGATGACGGTGAGCAGGGCGAAGATGAGCCAGGAGGATGAGGAGCTTGGTGCGGTGGTGGGCGGCATGGGTGCGGGGTTTTCAGTGGAGTTTAAGAAACGGAAGTAGCGGAAATCTTAGCCCGGATGCGCTCAGGGATCGGCATGGCGACTAGCTTTCCAGTCGCCTTGTCCACCGTGGCGCAGACCGCGGCGACGGTGCCGCGCGCGACCTCGATGTCGTCGGAGACTTTGCGGAAAATGAACTGGTAGCGGATCGAGCGGCTGCGCACTTCGGCGACGATGAGGTGGATTTCCACCTCGTCCTCGAAGCGCAGCGGGCGCGTGTAATCGCACGTCGCACTGACGCGCGGCCAGCCGATGGTCGCGCCGTCTTCATGCGAGTGGATCGAGAAGCCGAGCGAGCGGAAAAACTCGTGCTCGGTCGATTCCATCATGCGGAAAAAATTCGCGAAGTGGACGATGCCGGCCATGTCGGTCTCGGCGAACTCGATGCGGCGGGTGTGTTTGAATTCGGAGGGCATTAGGAAACGGGTGCGGCGGTGTTCGCGACATCGCGGGTCGCGGCGAGAAAACTTTCGGCCATGCGCGCGATGGAAAAGTCGCCGTGCAAAACGGCCTCGCGCCCGCGCAGCCCCGCCTCGCGCGCGCTCTCCGGCGCGGAGAGATACTGCGACCATTCGGAAGCGAGTTCATCCGCGCGATCGGCCTCGAAGAGCCGCCCGGCTCCCGTCGCCTCGACGAGTTCCGTGTACGCGGCGTGGCGCGGCTGCACGACTGGGACGCCCGCCGCCCACGCCTCGATGACGTAGAGCCCGAACGCCTCGGGATACGTCGCGGGCACCGAGAGCAGCGTGAGGCTTTTGAGAAAACGCACCTTCTCCGCGCGGTCGATGTTTGGGAGAAACTCCACGTCGTTCGCGAGCCCCGCCGCGGCGAGTTCCGCTTTTAGTTTCGTCGTGTAAATCTCGTCCGCCGCCGTCATCGCACCCGCCACGCGTAGTTTTACTTTTTCAAAACCGGGCCGCTTTTTCAGCAGGATGAACGCCTCGACGACGAGCCCGAGCCCTTTCTCCTCCCGCATCCGCGCGAGGTATCCGATGGCGGGCGGATTCGGCGGCGGCGCGGGTTCGCCGTAGCCTTCGGTGGAAATGCCGTTCGGGATGAGGCGCAGTTGGTAGGGTTGCAGGCGCATCCGGCCCGTCATCAGTTTGGTGTAAAAGCGGCTCGGCGAAATGAAGAGGTCCACGTCGCGCGAACGCTCAATAATGAGTTCCCACGAGCGGCGGTTCCACGGCTTCGGCAGGCCGTCGAGAAATTCATCCTCGCCTTGCAGCGACGCGAGCACCGGGACGCTGAGTTGTTTTTTCAACTCCCGCGCGAAGCCGGTGAGCAGCATGGTCGAGAGCCAGATGGCATCGGGTTTCACTTCGGTTTTCAGCCACGCGACGAGCCGCCGCAATTCCTTGCGCTGATGCCCTTGCTCGCCCTGGAGCATCGAGTAAGTCGTGCGCCCGATGACTTCGGGATTCGCACTGCCCTGGCTCTTCCCGGCGATCCGTAAAAGTCCGGGCAAATCGAAGACGCGATCGAGCCAGCGCGGGGTGTGGCGAAAGATGGAGAATCGCTCCTGGAGATAAACATTGATGCCGCCGAAGAACCTCGGCGCGGTCGGCGAGACGGAGGTTTCATCGAGCTGGAGCGGGAGGTAGAGCGGGACCATCAGCGCGTCGTGGCCCTGGCGGATCAGCTCGGTGGCGAGCGCGTTGTCGCGCATGCAGACGCCGCAGTAGTAGCTGCCGGTGCCCGGCGTGATGAGGATGATTTTCATCGGCGGGCTATCAGTGCCACTCGCGCGCGGGACTTGCCAAGCGAATGCGTCCGCGCCGCTCGCGTCACGGAGCGCGGAGATCATAGCAAATGAGGCGCGGCTTCGTGCCGCCTGCGCCGGGTTCGTTTTGGCTGACGTAAAGCAGGCCGCGGCTGAGCGCGGGGAGCGTCCACGTTTCCGGTGCGTTAAAAAGTTTCGCGCGCGATTGGATGGTCGCGCCTTTCGGTGTGAGGTCGAACCACGCGAGGTCGCCGAATTCGCCGAGACACAGCACGCCGCCATCGACCGCCAGCAGACTCGCGCGACCGAAGCCGCCACCGAGGTCGCTGCGCCACAATTCCCTGCCGCTCGCGAGGTCGTGGCAGACGAGTTCCGCGAGGCGCTCGCTCATTCCGGCGAAGCCGAAAAGGCAGCCGTCGCGCACGAGCGGCGTCATCCAGTAGAGGCCGAAATTTTCCGCGCGCCACGCGGGCTTCATGGAAAAATCCGGCGCGACCTCGAAGCACACGCCGCCCGCCGAGTAAGCCTCCGACACGAACACACGAGAGCCGATGACGACCGGCGACGACGCGCTCACCGACTCCGCGATGTCCGCGCGATGCGGCGCGGAACCGAGCACCGCGCCATTCGCGGCGTCGATGATGAGCAGTCCGCCAGTCGGTGGACGGCTCTCGCCTCCGGCGAAAATGAGCACGCATTCGCGCCCGTGCAGCGTGGCCGGGATCGGCGACGCGTAGCTTGCGCCCCACTCGTGCGCGGCGGTCCACAGCAGCTTGCCCGTCGCCGTGTCGAATGCGGCGGTGTTCCCCTTCGTGCCGCCGAGTTGCACGATGAGCCGCGAGCCCATCACGAGCGGCGTGGAGCCGTAGCCGAAGAACGCCGGACCCATCGAAAACTCGCGCGCGCAATCGTGTTCCCACACGACTTTTCCATCCGCGAGATCGAGCGCGTGAAGCTTGCCCGCGATGCCGAAAGTGAACACGCGCGAGCCGTCGATGACCGGACTCGTGCGCGGCCCCGTGCTCCCGCCGTAGCGTGGACGATATGGCGCGGCGTAGTCGGATTTCCAAAGGCGCCGGCCCGTCTCCGCATGCAGACATTCCACCACCTCTCGATCTTCCATCCGGTGAAAAATCACCAGTTTGTCGCCCACGATCGCCGGTCCGCCAAATCCCCCGCCCTTCGCGACCTCCCACAAAATGCGCGGCCCGGTTTTCGGCAATTCGTGCAGCAGATGCGTCTCCGGAGAAGTCGCATCGTGCGCCGGGCCGAGCAAGCGCGGCCAGTCGGCGGAGAGCGTGGAAGTGGCGAAGAAAAGGAAGACGAGCGATAGCAGAATCCGGGGAGCGCGCGCGTCTCGCGTGCTGGTTTTGGCGTCCCGCCAAAACGAACTTTCAAAACCGTGGCTGTGGGGAACCGCGCGCGTCATCCGTGGCGGCGCGTTTGGAAAGTCCGCGAAGGCGGGACGCCTTCGCCAGCACGCGAGACGCGCGCGCTCCCCGGATTTCTCATGCCGCCGCGCCCACTGGCGCGCGGCCATGCGCCAGCGGCGCGGGCAGGTCCGCGAATTCCCCAATCGCGCCAAACAACTCATCGTAATTTTTTTCAAACAGATCGCCGATCAAACAATCCGTCAGGCTGCTGCGCAAATGCGGCTTCACTTTGATGACGCGACCGAAACTGAAATCCGCGTCGTAAAACGAATAGACGAGCTTCCGCATGTTCTCGATGCCGAAGCACAGCTTGTCGCCGTATTCCGCAAAACGCCCCGCGCTCGTGTCGCCCGCCGTCAGCGCCGCGTCCACGGCATCCGCCGCCATCTCGCCGCTTTTCAGCGCGAGATAGACGCCACTGGAAAACACCGGATCGAGAAACGCAAACGCATCGCCCGCCAGCACCAGCCCATCCCCCGCGCAGTATCGCGAGCGATACGAAAACTCGCTCGTCACCCAGTACTCTCCGAACTGCTGGCCGACGCTGAGATGATCCTTGATCCACACATTCCGCCCGACTTCGCGGCACATGATTTCGCCGGGGTCTTTCGATTCGGAAAAGAGGTAGTCTTTCTCCGCGACGATGCCGACGCTCACGATGCCGTCCTTCAGCGGGATGTACCAAAACCATCCGCGCTCCGGCAGGTACGCGACGGTCGTGTTGCCCTCGTCGATGCCGGGATCGCGCTTCGCGCCGCGAAAGTAAGTCCAGATCGCCAGCTTGTTGAGCTTCGGATCGCGCACGCGCCAGCCTTCCTTCGCGGTCGCCACCTGCTCGCGGCCCGAGCAGTCGATCGTCACCGGCGCGAAGACCTCGAACGCCGCGCCCTCCGGCCCGACCGCCTCGACGCCAACCGTGCGCCCGCTGTCATCGCGGATCGTGCGCGTCACCCGCGTCTGCTCGCGCACCTCCGCGCCCTTCGCCCGCGCGTTTTCCAGCAACATCACATCGAACTCCGCGCGCTCCACCTGCCAGGTCGTCGCGCTCGGATGATCGTAGTGCTGAAAAAAATAAAACGGCTGCGACTGCCGCCCATCCGACGTGACAAACTGCACGCTGTGCTTTTTCACGTAGGCGATGCGCTCCATCTCGCCGAGCACGCCGAGCCGGTCGAGCGTGAACCAGCAGAATGGCATCAGCGATTCGCCGATGTGATAGCGCGGAAATTTTTCCTTCTCGAGGACGAGCACCCGGCGCCCTTTCTCCGCGAGCAGCGCCGCCGCCGTCGAGCCCG
>JAYVRQ010000430.1:0-1504 GCA_043776145.1 Chthoniobacteraceae bacterium | reverse complement strand
GGGGTGATCTCGGAGCGCGATTACACGCGCAACGTCATTTTGAAAGGCAAGTCCTCCAGGGAAACCTCCGTGCGGGAAATCATGTCGGGCGAACTGCTGACCGCGCGGCCCGGAGATGGTGTGGTCGAGTGCATGCGCCTGATGACTGAAAGGCGCGTCCGCCATTTGCCGGTGGTGGATGGCGGGAAAATGATCGGGATTCTCTCGATTGGCGATCTCGTGAAATGGATCATCTCCGCGCAGAACGCGACGATCGACCAACTGACGAGATACGTTTACGGCGAGCCATTGGAATAGGCGGCGCAGGCGTGAGCCGTCCACGTTTTTTGGGAAAGCGGAACGCGCTTGTCATCCGCGAATCGCGCGCCATGTTCCCCGCCCCTTGCCGGTGAAAATTCTCGTCGCGTCCGATAAATTCAAAGGTTCGCTTTCCGCCGTGGAAGCGGTCGCGGCGATCTCGCGCGGGTGGCGCGCGGTGTTTCCCGACGCGGAAATCGAGGCCGCGCCGATTGCGGATGGCGGCGAGGGATTTGCGGAGGCGCTGTGTCTCGCGCTCGGCGGGGAATGGATTCGGCGGACGGCGCGCGATCCCATCGGGCGCGAGGTCGAGGCGCGTTATGCGTGGATCGACAAAGAAAAACTCGCGGTGATCGAGATGAGCGAGGCGTCGGGCTTGTGGCGCTTGCAAAAGGAGGAACTCGCCCCGCTGCGCGCGAATACTTTCGGCACCGGCCAGCTCATCCGCGATGCGGCGGAGCGCGGGGCGAAGACGATCCTCATCGGCCTCGGCGGCAGCGCGACGACGGACGGCGGCATCGGCATGGCGGCGGCGCTCGGGTTTCGCTTTCTCGGAAAACAAGGTGGGGAAATAGATCCGATTCCCGCGAACCTGACCTCGCTGGCCCGTATCGTCTGGACGGATGCGATCGCGCTGCCGGAAATCGTTGCCGCGTGCGATGTGCAAAATCCGCTGCTCGGCCCGCGCGGCACCGCGCGCGTTTTTGCTCCGCAAAAAGGTGCGGGCTACGGTGCTATCCGGCAGTTGGAGGCGGGCCTCGAAGAACTCGCGGAGATCGTAGAAATTGATCTGGGGTGCGACTTCCGCGACACGCCCGGCGCGGGTGCGGCGGGCGGGATCGGCTTCGGGCTGCTCAGCTTTTGCGGCGCGAAAATGCGCAGTGGATTCGATGTCGTCGCCGAAGTCCTGCGCATTGAGGAGCGCATCGACGCGTGCGACCTCGTCATCACCGGCGAGGGCCGGCTCGACACGCAAACGCTGGAAGGCAAAGGCCCGGCGGGCATCGCCGCGCTCGCGCGCAAACATGGAAAACCCGTGCTCGCCTTCGCCGGTTCCGTCGCCGACGATGCGCGGGTGGCGGATATTTTCACCGCGACTTCCCCCATCATCGACGAGCCTGTGAGCCTCGCCGACGCGATGGCGCGCGGCGCGGAATTTCTCGAACGCGCGGCCACCCGCGCCGCCCGCCACGTTTCCCTCGGAGCA
>JAYVRQ010000429.1:0-4779 GCA_043776145.1 Chthoniobacteraceae bacterium | reverse complement strand
GCGTCCACGCGGCGGCGGCGCGGCTTTTCTCCTCGTAAAACGGACGCAGGATGCGCGGGCCGAACTCGAGAATCTCGCCGCTCTCGACCCACGGCAGCGCGAGCTGCTGGCCCACGTTGCCATTCGCGAGGCCGACGATGGCGGTCATCGCAGCCATCGCTGACGCGATTTTCTCCGGCGCGACAACGATGGCCGTGCGCGTGCCCGGCAGGCCGAGCTTCGACAGGCTGAGCGTGAGGATGACGTGCGGGGCCCAGTGCGGTTGTGCGCCGGTGAAGATGACGTTTGGAAACGGCGAGCCGTAGGCATTGTCGAGGATGAGCGGGATGCCGTGCTGTGCGGCGAGCGCGGAGAGGCGCGCGACCTCGTCGTCGGTGAGGACGTTGCCGGTCGGGTTCGTCGGGCGCGAGACGGCCATGCACGCGATGTCCTCGCTGCGCAGCGCGTCCTCCACGGCGGCGAAATCAATCGTGTATTTGAAAATGCGCGCGTCCTCGCCCTGCGGCCACGTGATGTGCGGGCGGCAGGCGACGAAAAGTTCGCCTTCGAGTCCCTGGTCGGCGTAGCCGATGTATTCCGGCGCGAGCGGGAGCAGCACCTTGCGCCGGCGTCCGCCCTCGAAGCGTCCGGCGAGCAGATTGAAGAGGTAGAAAAATGCGCTCTGCCCGCCGGTGGTGATGGCGAGATTCTGCGGCCCAATATCCCAGCCAAATGTGCGCCGCAGCAGCGACGCGAGCGCGGTGAGGAAGCGCGGATTCCCCTGCGGCGGATCGTAATTGCCGAGCATGCGGTCGAGCGCCGGGCCGTCCGCGACCAGTTCGCGCATCCGCTCGCGCACGAGCTTCTGCATTTCCGGCACCGCCGCAGGATTGCCGCCGCCGAGCATCCGCATGTCCGGCTCGACGGTCATCGCGCGGCCGAGATCGTCCATCAGCTCGAGGATGCCGCTGCGACCCGTGAGCTTTTGTCCGGCGAGTGAAAATGGGAAGTCGTGGGAGTTCATTGGTACGCGGCCAATTTGGGCTGAGAGACGCAAAGTGTTCCGCCAAATGCGCGCTCTGTCAGCACTGCTTTGGGGCGGTTCAAAAAAATGTCGTGGCCACGGGAAAAGAAGCACGGGTGCCCTCGCCCCGAAAAGCAACTTGGGGCGAGGGCGCCCCTGCTCCTTAGAAAGCGGTCGCGCTTTTTGGTGAACCGCGCCAAGCGATTCATCCACGCAGGGAGACCGAGCGCAGCTGTGAAAAATTAGTTATGCTCATTCGCTTGGCCGGAGTTGCTCCTGTGTCGGGCGGTTTCGTCCCGCAGAAAACTAGACTGTCACTTGCAGGAGGAACCCATGCCCGAGTAGCACTCATTCGCATGTCTGGAAAAATGTTGACCCCCGAGAGAGGAGCAGTCGTCAGAGAACGGCTTCACTCCCTCATTGTGTATTGGATCGCATTTGCATCTCTTCTGGGATCCTTACAGGCAGGCACTTGGAATGTGGTCTTTTCGGATGATTTCAATCGCCCGGACTCACCGGTCGCCGGGAACACATGGAAAGACACAGAGAGGGTGGCGAGCATCTTCAATCAAACCCTCAAACTCACCACACCTGTTGGCGAAAAGGGCAGCAATCTCCGCGTTTCACGACCCGCCGTGGAATACGGCTTGGATCAGCGGATTGAGGCTAGTTTCATCATGCCCGCTGCATCGGACGGGCTATCACACAGCGCCTATGTGCGCGGGAAGTCACTATTTGTCGCCGGGCAGAGGCTCGACCCGGCGATCATGGTCAACGTTCAACACAGCGGAAACCTTGGCGTGGTCTTCGGCTACCGCGGAGGAGCGAGGGTCTATCCGAATCTCACCGGCTCCGGTGCCTTCTCTTCCGTGGCGGGGCATGCCTACACGTTGGCGGTTCAAATCACGAACAACTTCCCGTCCGTCCTATCTGCAACGCTGACGGACGACACCACCTCCACCGTGGTCGCCTCGGTGAACTTTAACGACTTTGCGCAATATACGCATCCGACCACGCATCGCTCACAGGATTTCAAGACCGAGGGTGTGGTGGGTCTCGCAATGGAAGGCGCGGGTGGGTCGTCAGTTTCATATACGAAAGTCACCACTTATCGTTGGAAGGAGAGCGGCTCACTCATTGCTCCGCTTGGCCCTTCCTACACCCAGCATAGCGGAAAGACGTGGCTGGCATCGCCTCTTCCAAGCGGTGGCTCGGGCTCCTACAAAATCCGCTGGTATCGCGGAACGTTCGGCTTCATCCCCCCGGTCGCTAAGGATGGCTCCGGACCCGGAACGGGCACCTATCTGGGAAACACATGGGAAGTCGTGGATGCAAATGCTCCCACGGGGGTGACAAACTGGGGAATCTACTACCGGGCGGTCTATTTCGATACTGGTGCAAATGCCACCACGGGGATCCTCGGGCAATACCGTAACACCTACAGCCCACCTCGCCAAAAAAGTGCGGTACCAATCTGGATCGGCGACTCGATTACATTCGGATACGCCACCAGCGCAAATGGGTTTTTCAAGTCGCCAGCCATCTATGCATCCACCTTCCTAAGTTCGAACAGCACACTCGCAGCAAACTATAGCATTTCCCCCACTTGGTATAATAATGTCTTTGGTGTGATCGGGAGAACTTCCACGGAAGCTGTCTCGGACCTCGCCAAGATCATCGGACAGGCGCGGATCACGGGCACCACCTTTGCCAACATCATGCTGGGAACGAATGACTCGAAGAATTCGGTCGCGACTACACCTGACCAATACAAGTCCAATATCTGTGCCTTAGTCGCCGCGCTCAGCGAACAGAATCCTGATATCAAGATAGTGCTGAACAAACCCCTGTGGTTTAAGCCTGACGCGGGCTACAGCGGCGATTTCTCCACAGCTTCCCTCGACCGCATCGCGCAATATCATTCCATGCTAGACCAAATGGCGGATGGAAAAAGCATCGTGGTGGGAGGCATGGCTGCCTTTGACGAGCTTCAGGCTCACGGGTGGGAAGGAACAACAGGGCAGTCCAATCCATCTAACGCGACCACCGCCTATCCACCTGCTCCGACTAATACCCAGTCTTATCTGAACGATGGCCTTCATCCATATGACGGCGGCGCGGAGATGATCGCAAAACTCGAATGGGGACCCAACGCAATGGCTGCATTGCTGGGAAACTACACACCCATCCCAACTGTGAACGCCGGTGCAAGCCAGGTCATCACATTGCCGACGACCAACACGACACTCGCCGCAAGCGCGACGAATCCGAACGGCCCGATCACTGGCTACGTGTGGACAAAGGTTTCAGGCGAGCCTTCGATATTCGGATCACCCACATCGGCGACGACGGAGGTGACGGGTCTGACGGAAGGCACCCATATATTTCGCGTCACGGCGACGAACAGCCGCGGTGCCACCGGCACTGGCGAAGTCACCGTGGTCGTGAGACTCGCCTCGACCTACGCCGCATGGTCTTCGCTGAACGGGTTGTCCGGAGCCGCCGCATTGCCCGATGCCGATCCCGACGGAAACGGCACCACGAATCTCGTCGAGTACGCCACGGGAATGCAACACGGGGCGCTGCCTAATGTTGGCCTGCCGATACCGCAAAGAAACGGAGGAGCGCTCAGCCTCACTTATCGGGCAGTGCAGACGGATGTGACCTACGTCCCCGAATGGTCGGGTGATCTCATCGCGTGGAATGTGACCGGAATCACGATCACAACCAACGGCGTGTACGAGACCGCTTCCATGCCGATCGCTGCCGGCCAACAGGGATTCATGCGGTTAAAAATCCACGAGCAATAGGTCTGTCCGTGCTTTGGCGGGCTAAGAAAATCCCTGGGTGACTTGCCCCCCAGAATCGTCGGCAAGTGCATTCATCCCCGCCTACTCGGTCACTCATGAGAATCGTTCACGATCCCCGATACGCGACGATGCCGCGGATCGCAGAACCAAACAAGGCGCCAGGGCGTACGAACGCCGTGGAAGCTGGACGCTGCGAACTGATGCGGGCGGATCCACAGATTGATACGGCTTTCGGACTGCATTGGCTCGACAGTCCCCATCCCCACATCGGTTTTCCTTCGCGACGCTCGCTCGACATCCGGTGAAGTGCGCAGCTTGAATCACCCTCATGGCGAAAAAGCGCAACGACGCGCAAAACTCAACTCCGGCTCCAGATGCAACTGCGCGGCTCCCGCGCGGCGTGCTGTTCGCCCTCGTCGCATTGGCACTGATCGTCGGCTGCACGCTCATGTGGAGGAAAATTTCAGCGCACGGCGAAGCATCGTCGGTGATGGCTACGGGCGCGGCGAATTCCACGTCCACGACTGCGACCGTTACGCCCCCGAAGCCAGCCACCGCGCTGCCGCCACTTCTCGAGCCGGAGGCACAGGTCTTCGCGCGGTACGCGGGATCGCAGAGTTGCCGCGAGTGCCACGCGACGCAGTTTGATGCTTGGGCAAAATCGAATCACGGCAACGCCGAACGCCTGCCGGATGCAAAGATGGATGCTGCGGCATTTTCGCCGGAACGCACGTTTCACCACGGCACGCAGGACTCCACCGCGACGCAGCAGGAGGGGAAGCCTGCGGTGAAGACGCTCGGCTTCGACGGCAAAACCGAGACGTATCCGGTCGCGCGGGTCGTCGGTCACGATCCATTGCGGCAGTATCTCGTCGAGCGGCCGGGCGGACGCATGCAAACGCTGGAGGTCGCATTTGATCCGAAGCGGAACGATTGGTTCGACGTGTATGGAAACGAGGATCGAAC
>JAYVRQ010000428.1:0-1511 GCA_043776145.1 Chthoniobacteraceae bacterium | reverse complement strand
CCCGGTAGTCGCGCTTGCCGACGAGTCCGTCGAATTCCCGCAGCGCGTCCTGCAGCACGTCGGTCTGCTTGAAAATTTTCTCCGTCGCCGACGTGAATTCCGGATTGTTCGGCCACACCTCGGCCGCATCCGCGAGCGCCTTTTCCATCGTCGCCTTGTCGTCGCGGGACAGCGCATCGCGCGCCTTCGCGAGGAGCATCCGGGTCTGCACGCGAGCGCCCTCGATGGCCTGCGTCGGCTTCGAGTCGTCGAAATCATTGGCGACCTTCTTCAGGTCTTTCACGAGACCCTCGGCGCGTCCGTAATCGCGCACATCAAGCGCCGAGATCAGTTGGTAGCTCTTCTGCGAAAACTCCAGGCACTTCCGCTTTTTGTCACGCAGCACGAGGCGCACCTCGGGCATGTATTCGCCGGTCACGAAGACCTCCTGCATGCGCATCGTCGCGCCCTGCATTTCGTTTTTCGTGAGGAGAAAATCGAATGCCTTCACGCCTTCGCGCACGTCGCGCATCATCTCGTTTGCCATCGAGTCTATGATGCTCACCGTCGGCGGCATGCCGGTGCTTTTTGCAAAGAGATCCGTCGCGTCCTTGCCGAGGTTCAGCTTCGTGTCGCCATCCGTGAAAAGCGCACGGTAAAAGCGCGTGGCCATGAGCACGTGCTGGAATCGGCGCTGCAAAAAGAACTGCACCATCATCGCCTGAAACTCGACCTTCGCCTGAATCTCCGAGAGTTCCTTCTTCACTTGGTTGGCCTTGATCGCCGCGAGACTTTCCGCGAGCCGCCGCGCGTAGCTCGATGTCTGCACATCCGCCTGCCCTACGGGATTGATTGCGGATTTGCCGCCGCCGCCGCCGCCCTTTTGGTTTTTGCCGCCACTCTTCCCGGTCGTCTGCGCTCCGGTCGTGTCCATCTTTTCCATGTTCACGACGCCGATATTCCACTCGAGCTTCCGCGCCGCCTCCTCGAGCGACTCGTTCGCATTTGTGAGGCGTGCGACATTCCGCTGCGCCTGCCACACGGAATACACGGAGTCGGCGAGCGAATTGCACAGCCGGGCATCAATGTCATAGCGACCGGCGTAGGGGAGCAGTTTGAATGCGTTGTCAATGTTCTGCACCGTCGCATTGCCCGGCGCGAGCAGTACGAGGACGCGGTCTATGATCTGCCGGTAGCCCACCTCCTCGCCGGTCGTGGCCTCGGGGGCGTTCAGAAATTTCTCGAACCGCGACTGGAAGATCCGGTTGTTCGTCACGTTCCAGTTCTTGCCGTTGAAAGTCATCACCTCGGTTCCCGGATCCAGCACGGGGATTTCCTGGCCGAATGGCGAGCCGCCCGCCTTGGGTTTCGCCGCCCCGCCGCCACCGGCAGCCGGAGCGGGCGCAGGCGCACCTCCCGGCGCAGGCGCATCTGGCACTTGCGCAAATGCGCTGCAAAGACTCAGTGAGACAACGGCGAAAACGCGATGGATGGCCATAGGAGGGTTCTCAGAAGATACCGTTCCTCCGCCC
>JAYVRQ010000427.1:0-17707 GCA_043776145.1 Chthoniobacteraceae bacterium | reverse complement strand
TGATGCCGAGGCTGCCGATGCGCGGGGCTTCTTTGACCTTTTCCAGAAAGATGGGCCACTGCGCGGAATCGACCGCGAGATGCGCGCCGCTGATGCTGCCGCCTTCGCGCAAGAGCCGCTGCAGCGCGTTGATTTCCATGACGGCGTTGATGCCGGTGTAGTCGGTGATGAGTCCCTCGATGGTCGCTTCGATCGTGGGACGGCGGCCTTCCTGGATTTCGAGGGAGATGCGGTCGCCGGGTTTGGCGTGGAGGATTTCGGCGAGCTTCGCGGAGACGAGCAGGCCGCCGGGGGAAAGCGCGAGCGCGTTTCCATGCGCGTCGAGCACGCGGTTGAGCGTGGCGTTAAGCGGAAGTCCGAGCACGCCGAGCCGTCGCGAATGGTGGCCGAAGCGCAGCCTTGCGGGGGCGCTGCGAAAGGGTTCGGCGATCATCACTCCGGGAAGATGCAGCAGGTCGGTGAGCGCGGACGCGGAGCCGGGCTCGATGAAATGCACGGTCACATTTTGTCGCTGCGCCTGATCCCACTGGAAGCCGAGCAGGTGATTGATGCCATCGCGCATCGCGCCGGGGACGATGGGAATGCCGGTGGCGAGAGCGAGACCGAGCGTGGTGAAGACGGCCTGCCAAGGCTTGCGCTCGAGGTTTCGCAAAGCCATGCGGAAGGCTGGCGAGACTAGCTTCGAGAGGCCAATGCGTTCGGCGAGCGATGCGTGAAAATCCGCAGGCGGCTCAGGGCGCATGGCTTCGGCGGGCGGGAGTCGCATGGCCTGCCTCACTGCACCGAGCACACCGACAAGAGCGGCGCTGGAACTAACTAGGAAGGCGATACCGACGGCAGGGTAGTTAGGATGGAAAGTAAGCGACGGAAACCGGAAGAATTGGTGATAGACGCCGACCACCGCGCTTCCGAGCCACATGCCCGCGATGCCGCCGATCACGGTGCCGATGGCCACGATGAAGAGGCCGAATTTCACGTAGTGCATCCCGACTTCGCGTGAGGAATATCCGAGCGCCTTGAGCTGCGCGATCTGCTCGCGCTGGAGTCGGATGAGTCGCGTGAGCACGGCGCTCGTCATGAAGGCGGCGATGCTGAGGAAGACGAGCGGGAACACGACGGACAGCGCGCGGAGGACGCCGATTTCGTCATTGAGCCGGAGCGCGGAGGGGTGATCGCGCCGGTCGTGCGCAACGAGTCCGCCATACGGTGCGAGCACGCGATCGAGTTCCTGGATGACGCCGGTGCGATCGCCGCCGGGCGCGACATCGAGAAGCACGTTGTTAAACGCGCCGTCGAGATCGAAGGCGTTCGCGAGTTCGCGTTCGTTCATCCAGAAGACGCCGAAGCGCCGGTTGTCCGGCAGCGTCTCGCCCGCGCGCGCCTCGAAGACGTATTCCGGCGAGAGCGCGATCCCGACGATTTTGAGTGTCTGCCGCGCGCCATAAATCGTGGCCTTGATCGTATTCCCCGGCTCGAACCCATGCGCAAGCGCGAACGCTTCGCCCGCGACAACTTCATTGTGACTACCCACTTCGGGCAGTCGTCCGCGACGCAGGTAAAGTTGGTTGAGTTGCTGCGGACGGTCTTCTGGTAATGAGAGGATCGTTCCATCCGCAGGCTCCGCGAGGCCCGGCAAATCGAGCGTGAGACTTCCCACCACGCGCGTCTCCGCCGCCGCGACGCCGGGGATTTCCGCGAGCCGCGTGCGCAGCGAATTCGGCGCGCGTTTCAGGCTGCTGAAAACGTCGGCAAACCGGTTGCGCTCGTAGTACGCATCGCGCGTGCTTTCCAGGGAAAAGATAAGGCTGCGAGCCATAATCATCATCGCCAGCCCGCAAGCCATCACGATGCCCACGGCAAACATCTGCCCCTTCATGCGGCTCGCATCGCGGAGGAGTTTTAGGTTCAGCGGAGTCATGGGTATGGGTATGGTTATTTCTAACTAACCTCCAATCGCCGGAGGCAGTCGGCGCAGCAGCAGTTTTTTCAAAGTTTCATGAAATCCCAAGTCAGCCTGCTCCGCATTCGCATAACCTGTGGCTGCTAGCTCCGCGACGATCTGCCCCAGACGTCGCTCCCGCCAGAGCACCGCCTGCACACCCGCGAGGTGTTCCGAGTGGGAAAGCTCCCCTTTTTCCCGCGCGCGGAGGGAGCGATTCTGCCAGATGCCGTAATAGACAAAAAGCGGGCGTCCGTTTTGTTCAAAAGTATAGGCATGAAACGGTAGATCAAACCCTCCGGCTTCCACAGTTAGCATTCCACGGTCTGCCATCAGCTTTAAGCCGGCCGAGGAAAGGCAGACATCGGGCCGGTGGATTCGCGCCAGCACGCGGGAGCGGATCGGCCCCGGCCTCCACTCGAGGGAATACAGGAGCCATTCGCTGCCATCGGTCTCCCGCCATGTCGATGCCGCCGACCGATCGCATTGCAACTGCTGCGCCGCCACCTCGCTGATCTGGACCGCGACGCTGTCCACCGGCGGGAGCAGGCTCCACGGATTTTCCGGCGGCCTGCTGGCATCGTGAAACCACACCTCCACGGCCATAAGCACGGTGAGAATCCAAAGTGACAGACATGCCGTGAACCCTGCCGGTAAAGGCCGCGCCGCCGGTGTCTCACGCGCCGCGTCGGGATGCGGCTCATTCCTTGCGAGAAAAAAAGCGGTCAGCCACACGACAGCAAAACAAACACTGAGAATAAAGAACCCCGCCGGATCATGCCATCTCCCCACCGCCGCGAGGCCGTCGCGGGAGGCAGTCCACGAGAGGAAAAACGTGCGACCCACATTCGTGATGAGCGCGGCCACCAGACCAGCCGCCAGCAGGAGCACCCTGCGAAACCAGGTGAAGCGGAAGAGTTCCCCCAGAAACAACGAAGCCATCAGCGCAGCCTGCAAAGAGCGAACGCCACTGCACGCTTCATCGACTCCCAACAGCCCGGATCGAACCTCGATCACATTGCCATGCTGCACTGCCGCCACTCCGCAGACATTCAGCAATTCGACGGTGAACGCGGCCACGCCCCTCATCAACCCAACAGTCATCGGCACCTCGATAACACGCGGGCATGGTACCGCTGCGAAAATAAAACAGACAGGAAAGGCGAAATGCCTGACCCACTGCCACCCACCCGCCATCCCTGCGGCGCCCAGCGTCATTGCCACCACCTCCGCGCTCAACAGCCACGCCACGAAACTCCAGTCGGGATTCGGCTGGGTGAAAGTCCATGTCGGAAAAAACGCGAGCGCCGCCAGCCACACCACCCAGCGGCCGGCCGGACTGATCGCGCCGGGAGCGGGCCGAGTCCTCCAGCGCGCGATGGCTGCGTAAAGCCCAAACAACGGCACGAGCCAGCCATAGCTATAGATCGGGTTCGCCGACCAATGGACCGCGAGATTTCCACACAAAATCACCCACATGCCGCAGACAGGCAGCCAAGACCACAGCGCGCGAAAAAAAGATGGGGCCATCTCAGGCGCGCGAAGCATGGAGACGCGCTAAATCATGCAAGACCATAGGCCGATGATGTAAGGGCAGTCGCGCATCGCGACAAGCCCGATGATGTCTTCCGCGGGAATCCGCGAAGATCAAACCACGCAATCCGAACCCCGATGCCTACCCGCCCGGCGAAACATCCTCACGTTCCGCTTCCTTCACTTTGGTTTCGTTCACCACTTCGACAAGCTCCCTCTTGAATGCCGCCAGGACGCGCTTAATTTCAAATTGCTCCGCAAAACGAAGCCCGGCTTCCCCCATTCCGGCGGCATCGGGCGGCGGCACGCCAGTGTGTGAATAGTTAGTCATGTTACAGTGTCGCGGATTCGGCAGAAACAGTGGCGGACGCGAGTGAGCGGATGGCTTCAGCAAGCAATTCAGGTTCATTCGGCAGGACATTGATGCCAAACTGCCCTTCACGAACAGCCTTCGCCAATTCGCTCGATTCATCCGCAACTGTTAGTAATGGCTTCGCCGCAGCCAGGGAGGCAAGCAGCTTGCTCGGGAAAAAAAAGGCTCCGGTTCCTTGTTGCTGGGTAATCACCGTGCAATCCGCATCGGCCAGCATCTCGCGGTAGGCGGCATCCGGTTGCAGAGGGAGCAGAAGAACATTCTTTAGCATGGCCCGCTGGATTGATTCCCCCAGGGCATTGCGACGGGAGCCATCCCCGGCGAGGACGATTACAATCGGTCTTGAAACAGCTTCGTCCGCATCGCCAGTCTGGAGTAGTTGTGCTGCTTCGATCAGAATATCAAGCCCCTGCTTAACTCCAAAGTTGCCTGAATATACCACGAGAAAAGTCTGCGGTGAAATCCCATGCCTTGCACGGAAGGATCCTCGCGTCGGTAAGTCGGCGGGCAATTTGATTCCATTGGGAAAACAAATGAGTTTCCACTCCGGCACTCCCTTCTTTTTGAACATTTCGATCATTCCTCCGCTGATGCCGGAAACTCGCGCCGCACGCGCATAGGCGAAGGACTCCATCCAATACAGCAAGCGGGTAAGCGGACCCTTTTGCAGCATTCCCAAACCCACGGCGGCATCCGGTTGAAGATCCTGCACATGAAAAACAAAAGGGGCGCGCTTCACACAACTGGCAATCCATGCAGCCATCCCAAGCAGGAGCGGCGGCGATACGACCACAAAGATGGCTGGCCTCCGCAACGTCAGGACACGCAGCAGCGACATCGTCACAAAGCTCGCTTCGTGGAGTATTCGCCGGAGCGCGGAAACTTTTTCCGGTACGTAAATCCAGCAACGATGAATGCTAACTCCATTCTGACTGTCCGTGCGAAATAGACTGCCGCGATCCGCCTGCCGCGTCTTCCACTCCGGGTAGTAGGCAAACGAGGTTACCATCTCCACATCATGGCCCTGCTCCGACAAATACTCGCAAAGCGCGGCATTGAATGGCGCGATCCCGGTTAACTCCGGCGCATAGTTGATACCCCAGACAATGATTCTCATGACGACGCGCCGCTATCCACCGTTGCGCGATGTGAATTCGACCCAGGCCGCCCAGGCATTTTCCCAATCCTCCTGCCGGGCGTGCAATTCCGCCTCCATGAATAGCAGGTACCGCGGGTGCGACTGCGCCCGCTTCATCATTCGCAGTGTTCTGAGTGCGTCATCCACATCCCCCTCGCCTATTTGCAAGCCATAGAGTGAAAGGCCCGCCATCGGATCGTCCGAATGCAGCAAAAAGTCCCGCTCCAAAGTATCGCGCTTCCCTTGAGATTCTATTTTCGGCAAAGCGGGCTTCGGTGCGAATTTTGAAATGATTTCATAGGCTTGGCGAAAGTCTTTCTCAGCCGCGCAGTGCCGGGCCACAAGACTCCATTCTTCCTCCCGCCATTGCGGATTTGCCAGCAAAACCTCGTGCAGTCGTCCAGCCTCGCCTTTGCTGTTCCACATTTGAAACAAAGACTTGCGCTGTTCGCGGTTAAACGTTTTCAACTCTGGATCCTGCGCAATCAATTTCTCGATTTCAGCTTTGAACTCAACGGTCCCGGCTGACTCCAGTAAAGCGAGTTGATACTCCGGGTTTTCGCCTGCCCATGCCTTGAGTTGAGCACGGACATCGGGCGCCGATGCTGCCGCTGACAGCATTTGCCGAAAACTAAGGTGCCCGCCATCGGGAGCGCGGCGCAGCGCCTCCTTCCATGCTTCCGTGGCATATTGCACATGGCCGAGGTCGAGCCACAAGCCTCCTTCATAGACACATGAATCAAAAAAGTAGGGCTGTAGAAATCGTGCCACTCTAAAATCCTGAATTGCCTCTTCTATTTTTCCAAGACTGGCTTCCGCCGCCGCGCGTTGGGCGTGGGCTCCCCATTCGAGCGGCGCGATCCGCATGGCGGCAGTGGCTGACGCCACGACGCTGGGAAAATCTGCTCTTTCAAAGCCTCGACTAGTTTCGTTTTGCAATCGCACGAGAGTATCTGAATTCGGGAATGAACTGAATCCCATCGAGGTTGGCAGCCAGCAGCCTGCAATCACCAGCAGCACCAGGCCCAAAACGCGGAAGGAAGGCGCCACCCACGGTTGAACTGATCCCGCAAGACGCGAATGAATGGCCATGCTCATGACGAATAACGCCGCCCACAGTGTTCCCAGTCTGTGACCGGAAACATCCACAAGTCCTGCCACGGCAAATCCCGCTCCGTAAATGGTTGCCGCGATTTGCAACCCTGTACCTTCCCTAGTTGAAAATGGGAGACAGCGCCGCATCCAGATGAGAGCCGCCGCGAGGATGGCGATGACCCCAACCCAGCCAAGGTCCACAGCCAGCCAAAGCCAGTCGCTGTCGGGATGAAGCGCATAGTCCTGCTGGAGTGACTTGACTCGCGCAAATCGAAAGAGCGCCTCGAAGTTTCCCATTCCACTTCCGATCCACGGCGCCTGCATAGAGAGATGCAGCGCATCCGATTGGATCGGAACGCGAAAATCCTGCGAACGATTTTCAACGAGCGCCTGAACTCGTTTCAGCGTGTCACCCCCGAAGACGAGAAATGCAGTCAGCAGCAGCGTAAGAACGGAAGCCGTCACGGCGAGGGAAACCCGGGAGCGCGTGTAGCACAAGGCGACTATCGCCCACAACCCTGAGCCGCCAAAGAACAGGAGTATGCCGGCGCGTGAAAAGTTGATGACCAGTCCCATGCCGATAACTACCAAACCCGCGAACCATAACCCTGAGCGTTTACGCTTCCTTTGTAGATCCTCACAGGCAATTGCCATCACTAGAATTCCAGAAAGACCCAGCACATTTGCCGTCTGGTTTCGATTCGCAAAAAAGCCGAAATCCGCGGGAAGATTGACGACTGTGGGCCACACCGGGATTTTGTATCCGATAAAGTACGCCAGCAGAGCGATGCCTCCAAGCACGACAATTCCCGCACTAAAAATGCGGATCGCCTGCTCGCGCTCGTTGCGTCCCCATCGACGCGCAAAAAGCCAGTACGCCCATGCCATGCTGGCGATCAGGAAGCACGTCGCTTCCGCAGTCAGCCAGGGCTGGGGTGTTCGCGTCGATGGCAGGGGAGAGCCGAATCGCTCGTCCATTGCGCTGCGCCAAAACGGTTGAGCAGACCAGCCCGCCGGGAGCCACGCACTCGCAGCCAGCGCCAACAGCAGCAGGCAGATGAGGTTCGGCCAAACGCCGAGCGATCGTTGCGGCGGCGCGACCAATAGCAGCAACCCCGTCACCACAAACACAACCGCATGTGACCAGAGTCCCGACGCACCGCCAATCGCCACAACGAGAACAGCAATCTGCGCGGCGGCGATTGCCGTCTTTTCACTGTCACGAGTATTCTCTGGGGGAATGTCTTCCACGTTGACGGGTCGTTACGGACCCACCGGGCCACGCGGTCTCGGCGGAGGTCTGAGGGGCGCAATGATAGTCCTTTCGATCGGCCCTGAAATCTTCCTTCCATTGATCGTTGAGTTGGAAATCGTCAGTGGTGTGCCGTTCGCAACGATGCACCCGAAGAATTCCGAGTTGCCGACAATCCTGCGCTGAACTCCAGACGCCGTGCTGTTGAGATTGAACATCACATCAGCGGGAAGCAGCCCCCCCTCAAAGGTAAGCATCGCCCCCGACATTTCAAAATCCCCCGATACATTGACCACGAACTTTGCACCTCTCTTTCCCGCCAGCGTGATCCGTGATCCTTCGGCGGCGACAAAATTCGACACGCTGCTGTTGTAGTCGCCCGTGCCGCCCAAAGTCAGAATAGAGCCCGCGGCTGCACGTACCTCAATGGGTAATTCCGCCAGACTGGCGGCTGATCCTGCAATCCAGGCAAGAAAAGCCGACACTATTTTGGAAATAAGAACTTGGCGACGCCCGGACTTTTTCATGATCCCGAAGGGTTGAGTTTGGCGTTCAATTCATTCACAGCCGGAGTTTTACCCGAAGCCTCTCCTGACTGGCGGCACTCCCTCGTCTTCAACACACATAAAAATTCATAGAATCCATGCAGACGCGCGAAATAATAGCCTTCCATGCCGTCAAGAAAGCCACGCTGCCATAAATAGACATACAGGAAACGCAGCAATGGTCTGAATGGGAGACGATGCGAAATTCTTTTTAATCTGCGGCGAAAGCCAACTTCCTCCTTCTGAAGCCCGCCTGCCTCCTCTTTCATGTAGCGATCCAGTGCCACGCGCGCCTCCCAATTGGAATAGCGGTTATGCTTTTCAACGAATACTTCGACCGAAGGAAACGCATAGTGATCCATTTCACAGGAGAGGTGTTCCGTCGCACCTTTCACGATGACATGCTCATGCACTTCATTGTCTCCACTGGCAGTTGCCAGATCCGTCAGTTTCTCATAACGTCCGAGCCGGTGGCGGAAGAGCCGCAAATTCCAATTTGGATAATAGGCGTGCCGCAGCCATTTCCCCATGAACATGAACCGCCGGTTGATCCAGTATCCGGCGGCACCTTCATTCGTTCGCGCAACGATGCCGCCGATCTCCCGTTCCGCTTCCGGCGGCAATGCCTCATCGGCGTCGAGAATGAACACCCATTCGTGGCTGAACGGCAGATTTTCCAAAGCCCAGTTTTTCTTTTTTGGCCAGGTTCCATTGAATGGAAACTGGACGACCCTGGCACCGCTTGATTTCGCGATTGCCTGCGAACCGTCGCTGCTTCCTGAATCAACGACAAATATCTCAGCAGCCCAGCGAACCGAATTCAGACAGCGCCACAGGTTTGCCGCCTCATTTTTGATCGGTATGAGTATGGAGACAGGGACTTTCAAAGTGGCTGCATCACACGGCGTTTCAGCATCCGGCACGGATTGCCCGCATTGATCGTGAAGGGTTCGACGCTGGCCGTCACCACGGAACACGCACCGATGATCGCCCCTTCGCCGACCGTGATGCCCGGCAGCACAAAGGCGCGCGCTCCGACGAAAGCATTTTTCCCAACGTGAATCCTCCGCGTCACCAATGGCAGGCCGGACTCGTCGAACAAATGCGTGCCAGTGCAAAGGTATGCTTCCTGCGCGATCACCGCACCGGCTTCGATCTCGATGCTCCCAAGACTGTATAGATTCGCCCGATCCCCAACACAGCTCCCGTCGTGCAGGATCACATGCCAGGGAATTTGAATCCGCGCCCGCTGATGAACGAAAGGTTTGCCGTGGATCTTCGCGCCAAACAGCCCAAGCCAGAACAGCCTCCAACGATTGAGTGGCTTCGGAGTCCATGAACAAAGCAGACTCCAGCAGAGTTCCCACAATAAGATTTGCAACCGCACGTGCGCAGGCCAGGGAGACAAACCCTCAGCACTTCGCATATTGACGCTAACTGACTCGTTTATCATTCCTTCAACAATTAGCTGCTTATGTTGACGCTGTCATCGCCTGTCGAATCGCCATGGCATCCAAACGATGCGAACGTCTAAGCCACTCTTGCGAACCCACGACATGGAGGAGTTGTGCGTCCACGTTGATCCGGACCACACTTATACCTTCGGGCCGCCGGGCAGCGATCATCTCCCCCAGCCCCCCAGCGTCTCCATGCTCCTCGACGACAATGAGCCGGCGATGCCGCCACAAGGTTTGGAAACATCCAGGAGTAATGGGTGCCAGCCACGGCACCGAATAAACCGCCACCGATTCGTGGCACTCGGAGGCCGCCTCTAGCGCCTCGCCCAAGATGGATCCCGTCGCCACCAAGGCTGTGGCCGCCGTATCAGAGCCCGCAACTAGGATCGGCTCGTCCGTCAGGGGAACTTCCGGATGCAGTTCACGCTCCCCGGCTTTGCCCAAACGCAGGTAAGAGGAACCCGGATGACTGGATAAATAACAAACACACTGTTGCGTCTCAGTTGGATCGGCGGGACTGAGAATAGTCATTCCCGGCAGCCCCCGCAGACATGCAACATCCTGAACGGCGTGATGCGAGTAGCCGAGATTTCCATAGGCCAGTCCCGCGCCGACGGCGACCACCGTTACAGCCAGGCCGTGATAGGCGACATCGTTGCGAATTTGTTCGAGGCAACGGAGAGTCGGAAAATTTGCGATCGAATAAGTGAAGACGTGATAACCCTCGGATGCCAGTCCAGCGGCCACGCCGGTCATGTTTTGTTCAGCCACGCCCGCGTTTAAGAAGCGATCGGGAAACTCCTGCGCGAATGGCTCCACCACGGAGAAACCCAGATCACCCACGACAAGAAATATATTTGGGTTGAGGCGCGCTTCAATGGTGAGTTGCTGAATAAAGGCCGTTCTCATGCGGAACAGCCGAGTTGCGCGAGAGCCAAGTCAAGTTGGTCCGGCTTGGGCGAGGAGTAGTGCCACTCGAGCTTGTTTTCCATGAAGTCCACACCCTTGCCTTTAACCGTATGCGCGATGAGGACGCTGGGCCTCCCCGTTTCCCATGGAAGGGAAGAAAGCGCCGTGTAAATAGCGCCGTGATCGTGACCGTCCACCTCACGGACAGCCCACCGAAAGGCGCGAAATTTATCCGCCAAAGGATGAAGTTCCATGACTTCGGCCACAGAACCGAGGCTTTGAATTTTATTGTAGTCCACAATAGCCACAAGGTTATCCAGCCGGTGTTGAGGGGCGAACAGGATCGCCTCCCAATTCGAACCTTCATCAAGCTCACCGTCGCTCAGCATGACGAAAGTACGCCAACTGCCTCCTGATCGTTTTGCCGCCAACGCTTTGCCGCAACCGAACGGCAGGCCATGTCCCAGCGAGCCTGTTGAAAATTCCACACCCGGAACTTTGTGGCTGCTGTGCGCCATCAGCCGCGAGCCATCGGCTCCATAAGTGAGGAGTTCTTCAAGCGGAACGAAGCCTTGCAGGGCGAGAGTAGCATAGAGGCCAGTGCAAGAGTGACCTTTGCTGAGAATAAACCGATCGCGCCCCGGCCAGCCGGGATCGTCCGAGCGCACCCTCAGGATACCGGAATAAAGAACCGCCAGTAAATCAGCCATGGAGAGGGCTCCGGCGATGTGCGATGCCTTCGCGCGAGCCACCATCGCAAGGGCATTACTGCGAATTTCACGGGCTAGTTCCTGACTCATTACTTGATGAAGTACGAGATGTAAGGATCAATGGGAAACCGGCACAACTTCGCTTTTCCCATATCGACTTCTTCCAGCAAGGCGTTCGTTTCACCGGGAAACTGTGGACAGTTCAATTCATCGAAGGCCACAATCCCGCCAGCGACGACGCGGGAAAACAGTGTTTGAAGCGCGCACTTGGTGGGCTCGTAAAGATCGAAGTCGAGATAGAGAAGACTGATAAGCAGGTGGGGATGATCGGTCAGCAGTTTGGGGATCGAATCGCGGGCATCGCCAGCGAAGAGATGCACTTTGGGGATGTGTCCGAGGGGACGGTTCTCATCGTGCAACCTAACCAATGCCTCAATCTCCTCCTTCATGTCAGCGTGTGTGCTCAACTGGCCCGATTCCGCCCGCGCGGCGCTGCTGGACGCGGCATCCTTTTCGTGGGACTCAGGAAAACCGCTGAAGGTATCGAGGCCGAAGATGCGGCGGGTATGATTGTAGGGCTCGTAGATCGCGGACAGATGCGCCCAAGTCATCACGCCGCCACCGCAAAAAACGCCACCCTCGACAATGCTGCCATTCACGTTGAGCACCTGTTTGAATAACTCTGTGCGTACCAGAAAGCGGGCAATATCCTGCCGGCGGATGTGCCGTGGAAAATTCTGGAGACGCCGGGCCAGGGGCAATGGGGAACGATCAAACGCCTGGCACAACCCCTCGAACGCGCGCAGTTCCGCAGGCTGATGCGGAGCGGTGTAGCTGAAGCCGAAGCTAGAATCGGTGACTGCGGTATTCATATATCAGGCGTTAAGGATTTCCCGGATCTGACGGCACACGTAATCCACCTGCTCACGGCGCAGGCAGACACCGCTGGGCAGGTTGAGCGCCTGCTGACCGACGCGGAGGGCGACTGGCTGTGGAGTGAGTTCGCGACCCCAAATCGGATACTGGCTGATCGCGGGGAAGACGGGGCGTGTGTCCACGTTCCGTTTCTTTAACTCGGCACCCAACTCGTCGCGGCTGATACGGGCTGTTTCCTCCAGCCGCAGACTGCTCATCCAGTAGATGCTAAACGCGTCGGCGGCTTCGGAGTTGAGATGGATGTCCGGCACGCCTTGCAATCCCTCGGCATACCAACCGAAGACGCGACGCTTCATCGCCACCAACTCCGCGCATCGTTCTAGCTGCCCCAAACCGAGGGCCGCCTGAATGTTAGCCATCTTGTATTTCAGTCCGTGACCATCGATCCAGAAAGTCTTGTTCGCGTTGCGGCCCTGATCCCAAACTTTAAGCGCTATTTCATAAAGCTGCGGATTATTGCAGACCAACATTCCACCTTCACCAGTCACCAGCAGCTTTGCTCCTTGGAAACTAAACGCCGCGAAATCCCCGAAACTACCGCATCGCTGTCCCCGCCATTCCGCGCCAATCGCAGGTGCCGCGTCTTCGATCACATAGAGTCCATGTTTGCGGGCGAGTGCCATGATGCCGTCCATGCGCGCCGGGTGTCCATACATGTGAACAGGCATGATCGCTTTCGTGCGCGGAGTGATGAGTGCCTCGGCAGATTTGACATCCAGATTCCATGTGTCGAGTTCAATGTCTGCGAAGATCGGCGTGGCACCGACATAGCGAACGGAGTTAGCCGTTGCAACCCAAGTGAGGTCCGGCACGATAACCTCGTCACCGGGGCCAATGTCTAGTGCCGTCAAGGCGATTGTCAGCGCGCCGGTTCCGCTGGAGCAAGCCATCGCGTATTTTGCGCCAACGAACGCGGCAAAGTCTTGCTCAAATCGTGTTAGATACTTTGACCACTCCTTGTTCCAGCCATACTTTGCCGCGTCGAACGCGTAGGCAGATTCGCGAAGGGAAATAGACGGACCAGCGGTAAGAATCAAGCTCTCCCCCGCGAGGCGAGCTTGCGGTGCCTGGAAAACTCCGTCGGCGAACCCGGCACTTTCCCAAAACGCAGCAGAACCACCGTCACCCGCGATGATCTTTTCGACGAAAAGGGTATCCTCCGCCCACTTGGCAAGAACGGATGCAGCCTCACACAAGACTGCATCATCCACATCGCCGAAAACCACGGATTGAGAAAGTGATAGGTCATCATGGCTCGCCAGCCCAATCACCCCGACAAGTCTTTGCTGTTTGTTTAGCGCGAGAAAGGCAACACGGGCGAAATCTTCCAGCCAGTCAGCCAACGGAAGCCGAGCGGTCATATTGGGATCGTCACGGTGCAACTCAGCGATTGGAACTAGCGCCCCGCCGGATGTCGGCAGGCTGATATTGCGGGCGAATAATGCCTCAAGACTGGCAGCTTGCTTGAGAAAGGCGAACTGACGATAAACAGCTTGAACTAAAGTCTGGGTGTTTCGATTCATTTCTGGAGTGTGAAATATACTTTAGACCAATGCACGGAGCCGTTGGCAAACGAACGCGATGTCTTCTCGCGTCAGGTTGAAGGCACTCGGCAAAATCAGGCCGCGCGTCTCGATAACCTCGCCGACGGGATTGGGGAACCGGCGCTCGAACATCGGCATTCCACTGCATCGCGGCTGGGCGGGACGGATGTCAATGTTATCTTGTTTGAGCGCGGCAATCAGGTCGGAGCGGTTCAGATGTGAATCGGCGGCAATTTCCAGCGGGGGATAGCAGCAGGTGCTGAAAGTTCCCGGAGCTTCATTGATGAGGCGCAGCCGGGGCACTCCCGCGAGAAATTCTTCGTACCAGGCAGCCATCTGCCGCTTTTTTGAGATCAATTCGGGCAATCGTTCAACCTGCGCCAGAGCAAGAGCTGCAGGCAGATTGGGCATGGTATAGTTGAACCCAACGTAGTCCGACCAATACATCATCTCGGAGTCGGTGCGTCCGTAGCTGGCGAAAGTCTGCGCGCTCTGGAGGAGAGCCTCGTCATTAGTGACGAAAACGCCGCCCATGCCACCGATGGCCACCTTTGCCCCTTGAAAACTAAAGCAGCCCACTTCGCCCATCGTTCCGATTTTGCGACCCTGATATTCCGCACCTAATGCAGGCGCGCCATCTTCAATGACTTGCAAATGATGCTCCCGGGCAATGGACATGATCTCACCCATTTCGGCTGGATGTCCGTTCCAATGGACCACAAGAATCGCCTTTGTCTTCGGCGTGATGGCTTCCCGAACTGCCGATGGATCAAGGCACCAGGTTTTCGCATCGACATCCACAAAAACCCCGGTGGCACCCGTGTAAGCGATCGGAAGTGCGCTGGCGACGCATGTGCTGTCGGTGGTGATGACTTCATCGCCCGCACCGATGCCAAGAGCAAGGAGGGCGAGGTGAATGGATGCGGTGCAGGAATTAGTTGCGAGCGCGTATTTCACTCCGAGCAATGCACACACGCTTTCCTCGAGCAGCTTCGCATGGCGGCGGTAGTTGCTGTAAAATCCGTTGCGCACAGCATCCAATACATACTCCTCCTCCTTGGCAGTAATCGAAGGTCCGGCGTAGTTGATTTTATCACGCATAGTCAAAGGGTGGCTGGATATTAGAAATGGCGCTCGTCTGGCTGCCGGGTGCGCACGACACGCGCCGGCACCCCGTACGCCAGAACTGCATCAGGTAGATTTTGCAAAACCAGCGAACCTGCGCCAACAACGGTATGACTGCCGATTGTCACCTGATGAGAGATCGTGGAACCCGCACACACGGACGAAAATTCACCCACCCGGATATTCCCACCCGTAGTCACGCCCGGCAGCAGGCTGGCAAATGCACCAAGGTCCGATTCATGATCGAGCGAGACCTTCGTGTTCACAATCGCGTGCCCGCCGACAACGCAGCGTGCGTGAACGATTGCCCCCGTGAGCACCAGCGCACCTGCTCCGATCGTCGCGGAAGGCGAGACCCAAGCGTGGGGATGCACCACACTCACAAAATCAAACCCCGGCACGAGACGCCGCATATTTTCCGCGACCATGCTCCGCGTCAGATTGTTACTCACAGCCAGAATGCCGCCATTGAAACGATGCTTCTGCATGAGTGCAGCTAGCTGATCCGGATGGCCGAGCACGCGATGGCCGAGCACTTCCAATCCCGCTGGCTTGAAGGAATCGAGGAACCCGGCGACTTCGTAGCCTTGTGCAAGCGCCGCCTCGAGCGTGACCAGTCCGTGCCCGGCGGCACCGATAATAGCTATACGAGACAGGGATGGACTCACAATCAGCTGCGAACAAAGCTGTGAATGATCTCGCTTTCATAATCGAGCATGTCCTTGGTAAGACCGGGATAAGTGCCCAGAAAGATCGCTGTATTCATGATGGTATCGGCACCTGTTAAAGGTGTGGCAACCCGAAAAGCGCTAGGTCGATCTTTCTTGAGTTGCACGAAGACTGGCTGGCGCAGGAGGTTTCCACCGAAAAGCATCCGGTTGCCGATTTTCTTCTCGTCGAGATGACGCCCAAGCTGGGTATGAGTGAAAGATAAGCCTGGCTTTGCGCGAATCATAAATCCAAACCAGGAACAGTCGGTTTGGCAGCGTGTGGAATCCCATGAAAACTGAGATGCTGTAGATGCAGAGTGAACCCCGGAGTTCGGGGTATTCCAGGATGTGGCGTGAGTCGGAAGCTGAAAATCAAAAAAATCCCCAAGGTCAGCGAGCCCTCGGCGCAGATATTCCCAGTTATCCTTTCGCGCCTGTATGAAGGAAGGGAGTTTTTTGAGTTGCTGGCGCCCGATCGCTGCCTGCGGATCGAGCGGCTTCAGATTGTATCCGAGATGGCTGTAGATGTATTTGTGGTCATAGCCTTCCGGCAGTTCTCCAAGCTGCCATCCAAATCGCTTGTTGCAGGTGTTGTCCTTGCCGCTGGCGCACCAGCAGTCGCGACCCCAGTCGCGAAAGCTTTCCGCATAAGTTTTTAACGACGGACGATGCACAATGCTAACCGCGCCGCCCTCGCCCATGGTGAGATGATGCGGCGGATAGAACGATTGTGTGGAAATGTCCCCCCATGTGCCCGTGTAGCGAGTGATATGTGTGTCGCCAGCCGGTATGCCAGGAGAATTTTCAGTAAAGCCAAGTGCTTTCGCGCGGGCAACAGGCATGGCGTAGGTGCAACCGAGGGCATCACAGTTATCCTCAATGAGCCAGAGATCGTGCTTGCGGCAGAATTCGAGAACGGCACCCAAATCGAATGGATTGCCCAGCGTGTGGGCCATCATCACCGCTTTAGTGCGTCCTGGCGAAAAGGCGGTCTCAAGCTGATCCACGCGGGCGTTGCCGGTGGCAGGGTCGTTGTCGATGAAGACCGGCACCGCTCCTAACTGAATGATGGGCGCAACGGTCGTGGGGAAACCGGCGGCAACGGTAATCACTTCGTCCCTGGGCTGGATGCGTTTATGCGCTGGCAGCTTGTGGCTGGTAAGTGTCGCAAAGGCCACAAGGTTGGCGGATGAGCCGGAGTTGACTAGCAGCGAATGTCTCACGCCAAGCAGACCCGCCAACTCCTTTTCGAAAGCCTCGCCCTCCGGTCCCAGCGTTAGCCAGAAATCAAGTGTAGCCCCCACTGCGGCCTCGACCTCATCTTCGGTGAAAACACGACCGGCATACGGCACCACGGTCTGGCCCGGTGTGAACGGACGCGCGTTTTCCGCGCCTGGCCGATTGGCTTTGTGCGCAAGGGCAGAGTAGCGGCGCGTGAGCCGGAGTATCTCGGCTTTAATGTCAGAAAGGCTTTCGCTCATGCAAAGAAGGTCAATCAATTATAGAGCCCAAGAAATACCACGAACTTTGGCGGCAAAAGTATAATCGTCGATTTGCCGGGAGGTCAGCGTATGTGCTTCGATTACTTGGGTTGCGCATTGACGGTACCAGAAAACGGTTCGTTCGACGCACTGCTCAAAGGTCCACACCGGTCTCCAGTTAAGAAGATGAAAAGCCTTGTCTGTGGCGAGATTCAACAGCCCCGCCTCATGCACTGCGTTGGGATCTGTCTTGTCCTCCCAGCGACCCGGCCAGTGCTTGAGAACCTCATGCACCAGTTCCGCCACAGAGCGGTTCGAGGTCAGGGCGGGGCCGAAATTGAAAGCACTGCAGAGCAAGTTGGAAGAAGTGGTATGAATAGCGGCAGCCAACTGGAGATAGCCGCTGAGCGGTTCCAATACATGCTGCCATGGACGAGTTGCCACCTTGTTCCGCACCGGAATGCTCTCGCCCTGCTGTAGTGCCCGGACACAATCAGGCACGATACGGTCCAGTGCCCAGTCTCCTCCTCCGATGACATTGCCCGCACGAGCCGAAGCCAACCGAACTGGCGAATCCAGTGCGGAGAAATACGATCGTTTGTAAGCATTGACCACAAGTTCCGTCGCTCCTTTGGATGAACTGTAGGGATCGTAACCTCCCATCGAGTCTTCTTCACGATAACCATATGTCCATTCACGGTTTTCATAACACTTGTCCGAAGTCACAACTACTACCGTACAGGGGTGGTTCGCGAGTCGAACGGCTTCCAGCAGATGCACCGTCCCGAGAACATTGATAGCATAGGTCTCAACTGGCTGCTTGTAGGACAGCCTTACGAGAGGCTGTGCCGCGAGGTGGAATACAAAATCGGGCCTGGCAGATTCCACCGTCTGCCGCACGACAGCCAGATTGCGAATGTCACCAATATGATGCTTCATGCGCTGCTCCAATCCAAGTTC
>JAYVRQ010000426.1:0-4793 GCA_043776145.1 Chthoniobacteraceae bacterium | reverse complement strand
CGGCCTCGGCGACGGCGGACGAATAGCCGAGCGCAGCCATCTTTGCCCTGATATTGGCCAGAGTCGCGACGGAACCGGTCCCGGTGCCGAATCGACTGAACAGCACGCGGTAGGCGGCATAGCTGATGGCTTCGTGGCGGGCGGCTTCGATGGCTGCCGGAGTTCCCGGCAACGGCGAAACCTTTTCGCTGTAAATATAGCCGACCGCCGTGGTGTCGTAGGCAGCCCAGGCATCGTACATCGCCGTCGCTACATGGTGGAGATTGCGCGCATGGGCCGGTGGGTTTGGCAGATTGATGCGGATGGCGGCGAGGAGTTGCTCGTTCCACTCGCGCGCCGCGGACTGAACGGCCTGCACGGCGGGAGCGCAGAGAAACGTCGCGAGAACTGTATAAGCCACTCTTCGGAGAAGAAGCCCGGTGAAGTTATTTGTGTTCATAGGAGGTAGTTGGCGATTGTTTGGGGATTGAACCGTGGTTGTTTGGGGACGCGGGACTTGAGCGCACATAAATTTCAGGAAAAACGCGATGGCATCCACGACTGAGGGCTGAAAGGGAATTTGCCGGGGATAGACGGGCTTTTTTGGGGGATGAAGCGGCATTTTCCCGACCCACGAAAACCGGAGATTGCGACGCAAATTGATTTCCGCCTTTGACCCGGAAGAGGAATGGTTCGACAGATTTGCCCATGCTCTCCCGATTCTTCCTCGCACTCGCGCTCGCCTTCGCAGGCTGCGCCACCTTCACGGACGCGGAACTCGCGCAAATCCGCCAGCGCGGCCTGCGCCCGGAACTTCTCTCCAAACTCGAACATCGCGGCTTTCTCGATGCGGAGGACATTATCGAACTCAAACGCGCCAGGATGCCGGACGAGCAGGTCGTCCGGCATTTGGAAAACGCGGGCGTCAATTCCGTCGCGACCCGCTACGATGTCGTTCGCCTGCGCAAAGCCCGCGTGAGCGCGCGGGTGATCGACGCGCTGCGGAATGCCTCCGAGCGATTCGCGATGCGCGAAGCCTATCCGTCTTACGATGACGGCTGGTTTTACTCCGACCCGTGGTATCCGTACTTTTACGGAAGCTGGCAGGTTGGCTACGACAGTTCCTGGCACGGCGGGCATGACGGGCACCACGGACACGACGGACATCACCGCCGCTAGCTCGCGGATTTTCACTACCACTCCGCGCGCCGCTGCGTGTAACGTCCGCGCCTTTCCGCCAACCATGAGCCAGCCCGACGCCGCACCCACACCTTCCGATTTCATCCGCGACATCGTCGCCGCCGACCTCGCCGCCGGCAAAGTGCAGCGGGTCATCACGCGCTTTCCGCCGGAGCCGAATGGCTGGCTGCACATCGGCCACGCGAAGTCGATCTGCCTGAACTTCGGCATCGCGCACGAATTCGGCGGACAGTGCAATCTGCGCATGGACGACACGAATCCGGCGAAGGAGGACGTGGAGTATGTGGAAAGCATCATCGCCGACGTGCGCTGGCTGATCGGCGGATGGGCGGATGCAGAGTTGCGCTTTAAGGATGGTTTCGAACCCTTTTACGCGAGCGACTATTTTCAAAAACTGCACGACTACGCGCGGATGCTCATCCAGACCGGGAAAGCATACGTCTGCGATCTCACGCCGGAGCAAACCGACGAGTATCGCGGCTCGCCAGAGCGTCCGGGAAAGCCGAGCCCTTTCCGCGATCGGAGCGTCGCGGAAAATCTCGACCTCTTCGCGCGGATGAAAGCGGGCGAGTTTCCAAACGGCGCGCGGACCCTGCGCGCGAAGATCGACATGGCATCGCCAAACGTCTGGCTGCGCGATCCCCTGCTCTACCGCATCCGCCACACCAAGCATCACCACACCGGCGCGGCGTGGTGCATCTATCCGATGTATGACTTCGCGCACGGGCTCAGCGATTCCATCGAAGGCATCACGCACTCGATCTGCACGCTGGAGTTCGAGGTGCATCGCCCGCTCTACGACTGGCTGCTGGCCAACCTTCCCGTGCCGCAGCCACAGCCGCGCCAGATCGAATTCGCGCGCTTGAATCTGACCTACACGGTGATGAGCAAACGCAAGCTGCTCCAACTCGTGACCGAGGGACTCGTCACTGGCTGGGACGATCCGCGAATGCCCACCATCAGCGGCATCCGTCGGCGCGGCGTGCCTGCCTCGGCGCTGCGCAGCTTTGCCTACCACATCGGCGTCACAAAATACAACGGGCTCACCGATGTCGCTGTGCTGGAACACGCGATCCGCTCCGACTTGAATGCGTGCGCGCTGCGACGGCTCGCGGTGCTGCGTCCCTTGAAGGTAGTCATCACTAACTACCCTGAAGACCGTAGCGAAGAAGTCGCGGCTACGAACAACCCCTCGCAACCCGAACTAGGCTCCCGCGCCGTCCCCTTCGGACGCGAGCTATTCATCGAGCACGAGGACTTCATGGAAGTCGCGCCACCCAAGTATTTCCGCCTCAAGACCGGCGGCGAAGTGCGGCTTAAGTATGCCTACATCATCCAGTGCGACGAAGTCATCAAGGACGCCATTGGCAACGTGATCGAACTGCGCTGCACCGCCGATCTCGACAGCAAAACCGGCGGCGCAAACGCCGGGCGAAAAGTAAAGGGCACCATCCACTGGGTCAGCGTCGCGCACGCGCTCGAAGCCGAAGTGCGTCTCTACGACCGCCTCTTCACCGAGCCCGATCCCGAACTGGACGGGCGCGATTTCAAAACCGTGCTCAACCCGCATTCCCTCGAAATCGTCACCGCAAAAGTAGAGCCCGCACTCGCACACGCGACCCTCGACGAACGCTACCAATTCGAGCGCCTCGCCTACCTCGCGCTCGATCCGAAAGATTCGCAACCCGGCAAACTAGTCTTCAACCGCACCATCACCCTCAAAGATGCGTGGGCGAAGGAAGCTGCGAAGGGCTGACGTCATTTCATCTGCCGGATGTCTCAAATCCGTGGCCTGCACGAATTTTCACCTCCATCCACACTCGCTAGCTCTCCCGCGAAGAGCTTTGCATAAACAAAAGCGAGCTTCTAATGTTACCCCGTTCCAACCGCTCGTCAGCGCGCGCGCGAAGTAGGCGAACCTCCCGGCTCCCCGTTAACAGCCTGCTGAAAAACCCGTTTTTAAGCGCCGTAAGCGCGCCATGTTGATAGATTTTACCATCAAACAAAGTGCAAGCTCCGTAGGAGCGACATGTGCCGGGAAGCAAGCATACATGCCGCTTCTGCGGAACTTGGTTCTTTTTTTCAATGGGTTCTATAAACATAGCGCGCCTACAGCGCTGAGGCTCGGAGGCTTTGCCTTCTGCCATCGACCTCCCAGATCGGAACGGCGATCAAGGCAGAGATTCACTGAATAACCACATTCTTGGCCAGCGTTTTGAATCTTTCTCCGTTGGCCTGCACGACAGTGATTGAGACATGACCAGTTTTCCCGGTTTTGATATCCGTCACCTCACCCGATTTTCCGGCGTGAACGCCACCGATGACTTTGCATTGCGCGCCGTCACGCAGTGAACTTGGAGGATTTGTTTTCATCTTCATGGATTGCGCCCCGGCCGAATTCCGGGTTCCTGCGGATTTGCTTTGTTTCATTAGAGTGGATTCGGCGTCTCCCGACCAAAGCCCCAAGCGGCCCGGAACCAATCGTCGATGCTGTCGCCGTGGCAAACATGCGAACGATCTGATGCACCGGAAGGCGCGTTCCGGTGATACAGGCCGGGCCGTGGCAGATTCTCGAGTGGATTAAAATTCGCTCGTTCACGGCGGAAATCTCTCCGAGCAGTGGGTCGGGCACAAGCGCGCTCAGTTGCCGGACTATATGAAAAAGGGAGGCGTTGTGTTTGCAGGAGTGGCAATGGCGCGGGTTGCGCGGCGGAGTCGAGCCGTGCCGTATTTTTGCAACCTCGTTCCAAAGCTGTGCTTGGGAATGCCGATGGGAGCGAAGCTCTGCTTCGCATGACGGGGGTGCTCTGCGGGGGGCGTGCGCATGGTTCCAGCACGCGCGAACCGGCTAAAGCCGGGACTCCAAACGCGCGCCGTTCGGAGTTCCGGCTTCAGCCGGCGCGCATTCAGCCAACGAGGTGCCCAAAACGACTCCGAACATTTCACCGCGGATTGCGTAGGAAATAAAACTGGCCCTCCTGCGCGCCGAGCAGAAGGTCGGGGACGCCGTTGCCGTCCCAATCGACCGTGGCGATGCCGGGGGAATGGCTGGAGGTGTCGCCCGGCGCGAGGTTGCCTTCGTTTTTGAAAAGCCAGCGTCCGTCGCGCTCGGCGACCTGGCGGTAAAGCAGCGCGTTTTTGTCGTCGGCGAGGATGTCTAGTTTGCCGTCGCCGTCCCAATCGACGACCGCGATTTTTCGCCGCCCGCTTTTTCCACCCGCTCCGGCATTGAAGCGCAGGGGCTCGCCTTGCTCGTCGCAGAGCACACGCTGGCCGGGCAGCAGCACGAGTTTTTCCCCGCGCCGCTCGCGCGGCCAGAGGCAGAGCCAGCCTTCGTGATCGAGCATCACGAGGTCGGTGAGGCCGTCGCGATTCCAATCCACGAGCACGGGGGTCGTGCGCCATTGCGTGACGAGTCCCCTGCCCTGCGGCTCCCACCAATTCCACGCGGGCTTTGGCGTCGCGCCGGGCCATTCGACTTCGATGGGTTGCGCGGCGGCGAGCTTGGGCGCGGTGCGCGTGCCGGTGTTGCGGAACCATTCGATGCGGCCCCAGATGGAATTGATGACGATGTCGGGGAGCCCGTCGCCGTCCCAATCGCCGACGCACGGGAC
>JAYVRQ010000425.1:0-4795 GCA_043776145.1 Chthoniobacteraceae bacterium | reverse complement strand
CGCGCCGGAATTGGTCGTCGAGAGATTCAGCGTCCCGGCGGTAATCACGCCACTCGCATTCTGCGAGATCGAACTGGCAGCGGCAGTGGTCGCGAGCGACACGGTGCCTGCTCCGGCGTTCACCGAATTGCTCACCACCATCAGCCCGCCCGTGCTGAGATTCACGCCTCCGGTTGCAGCCACGGCACCAGTCACGGTCAAGCCACCGGCATCGAGCAGATCCAGTGCGCCCGTGCCGAGCGTGACCGCCCCGAGATTCGTTACCGCATTCGTCGCGGTGTTCAGCGTTGCCGCCGCGTTCGCAGTGTTCAGGGAAAGTGTCCCGCCAGTGATTACGCCAGTCGCATTTTGCGTGATCGCATTGCCCGCTCCGGTCGTCGTCAGCGACACGTTTCCAGCGCCCGCATTCACCGTATTGTTCACCACCAGCGCACCGCTGGTATTCAGTGTCACACCGCCCGTCGCACCCACGGCTCCGGTGACGGTCAATCCACCGCCATCCAGCAGATTCAGCGCGCCCGTGCCGAGCGTGACCGCTCCGAGATTCGTCACTGCATTGGTCGCAGTGTTCAGCGTCGCCGTCCCGTTTGCCGTGGCGAGAGAAAGGGTGCCTGCGGTGATCACGCCGGTCGCATTCTGAGTGATCGCGAGCGCCGCCCCGGTCGTGGTGAGCGAGACTGTATTCGCACCCGCATTGATCCCGCCCGCACCAATCGCGAGTGCCGAGACGGTCTGGAGGGTGACGTTTCCGGCTGCGGTGGACGCCACGGATGCGAAGTTCGGAATCGCGTTCGCGGCATTGTTCACAGCGACCGCTCCGGTCGAGGTAAAGTTCACCGTTCCGGCGTTGACCGCAGCATTCCCAAGGCTGATGCCGCCGGTGCCGCTGTTCGCGGAAAGTGTGCCGGTGCCGAGGCTGATGATGCCCGCCGCGGCATTCGAGATTGCGCCGGTCGCAGCGGTGTTGGCATTCAACGTGAGGTTGCCGTTGCCGACAGTCGCCGTGATGGGCAGGTTGATGGTGATGTTGTTCGAGGCATTCAGCGTCAGGGTGGCCCCGGTGATCCACACCACCGCGGCATCCACGCTGATATTTCCGAGCTGCGCGTTCGTGCCCGCAGAGGCGGTCTGAACGATCACGCTGGTGCCGGCATTCAACGCCGTGATCAGATTGCCCGCCGGCAATGTGCTCAATACGGCGGTGTCATTCGTCGTGGTGAATGGCGTGGCCGCAGTCACATTTGCATCCGCCGCATTCGTGATGCTCAAGTTGTTCGGGTCGAGCAGCCAGATTCCACCCCGGCCATTCACCGCAGTCGCGTCAATCAGCGCGCTGGGTGACACTTCGAGGTGCAGCTTTCCAGAGGTCTCAATGAAGCCGCCATCACCTCCTGCCGCTCCGCCCTTCGCGCTGATGCTGCCGGAGAAAAGTGTCGCCTCGTCGGCCCACACGATCACTTTGCCGCCCTTGCCATTCGTGATGGCGTCGGCGCTGAGTTTGCTGGCTGCGTCCACGCTGGTCGTCTTTGCGCGCGGCGTCGTGCCGCTGCCCTGATAGTCGCCGCCGACGAGAATCGTGCCACCGCCCGCCGCGCCGCTGGCATCAATTTTCGCACCGCGCAACGCCACTTTTTCACCGGTGATTTTCACACTGCCGCCGGTCTTGCCGGGCGCGCGGTTCGAAGCGTCGAGACGCCCGGAGACATCCGCGGTCCCGCCCTTGCCTGCGCTGATCGTGATGTCGCCGCTGATGATGGTGCCGGACTGCGCGACGGCGAGGCCGTACATGTCGCCAGCGACGAGGCTGGTCTTCGGCGCGGTGATGCTGCCAGAGTTACTCACGCCGGGCTTAGAGACGACGCGCGCTCTCGGAATCGCTGCCGGAGCCGTGCTCACGAAAATATTTCCACCCGCTTCGCCCACGAATACGCCGCTGCCGGCCGCGAGCGTGACGCTGCCTTTCTGCGAGGAGATGACGCCCTGATTGCTCACATGCGCTCCGTAAAGGCCGACATCGGTGACCGCCGTGATGCGACCACGGTTTTCCACATCGCCCGAGAGGTTGGAAAAATTCATCTTTCCCGCGAGGAAATCAGAATTGGAAATGTGTCCCGCGCCTGCGATGATACCACCTACGTTGACGACCGAGTTTGGCCCGAAATAGATTCCATAAGGGTTCGCAAGGACGATCTTCCCATTGGACGTGAGGGACCCAAATATCTGCGACGGATTCGGTGCCGTGACGCGGTTCAGCGTGAGCGAGAGGGTGCTCGGCTGGATGAAATTCACGCGCTCGGCTCCGCCGATGCTGAAGCTCTGGTAGTTGATGATCGCGCGGTCGCTGGTCTGGATGTTCAGCGCTCCGCCGGAATGGCTGAAGGTGGCCGTGCCCGACTGCACCTGCGCGCCTTGCGGCAATGCGTGAAGCACTGAGGAGAGCGTGACGGTGGTCGCGATCAGCGTTGCGATGGATTTTGCGAGAAATGATTTCGGCTTCATGGCTTTGGAAGGCTGAGTTTTGCTGGGTTACCAGGCGATGGTGGCGGAAATGTGGATGCGGTTGTCTCCGACCTCAACGGGCTTGAGCAAGAGGTCGTGCTGCGCCTCAAGGACGTAACCATAGTCGGCGCGGACGGTCATGTAGAGCGGGATGGCTCCCCTGCCGGGAAGCTTGAACATCTGAAGTTCGAGACCGCCGCCGATGCTCATCATCGTACGATCCGACTCCACAGCGAGCTGCTTGCGGTTGTTATAAGTCTGCCCGTAGTCCAGGAACGCCCGCGCGATCAGATCCCAATCTGCGCCCGCGCCGATGCCACGCGGCCGGAGATGGAAAGACGGCGAGCCACCGGCTGTCTCATTTTTGAGTTCGGTGACCGGCTCCTGCTGCGCCGCACCGGCAGCGGCTTCGCCAGCCTTGGCCTTGCCGGAAGCCTTTGCGATCTTACCCGAATTTGCGCCGACTTTATCAGCCTTCGCAATTTTCTCGTTCTTGCCGCCGGTGGGCTTTTGATCCGCATTCTTTGCTGCGGGCTTGGACTTTGCACTCGAAGATGGCTTGAAAAGCCGCGGGATGTGCACCCGGTATTCGATGCTGCCGACGAATCCAGTATCGCCCGAGGTGAACGACTCGGGATAGCCGCGCACCGAACTGGCCCCGCCGGCGATGAGTTCAAGCTGAGGGATGAGACGGCGGTTACCCAGCGCATACTGGCTGTGGACGATGAGTGCGAGTTCGTTCGCGAGGATGCCATGCTTCCATTTCGTGCCGTCCGGCCCGAGGTCGCCCCACTTTTTCCCGAGCAGGAGCGGCTCGAGGAAAATGGACGCGTAAAGATCGGCGTTCATGTACCAGAACGCCCCGTCGGTCTCGAATCTTCCGAGCCCGTTGAGCTGATCCTGATCGTGATCAGCGAAGCTTCCCTTCACCTGAACATTCGTCGAAAAGCTGAATTTTTCCGTGGACCGATCTGTGCCGACGGCGAGGTACGGCAGGATGAAATTCACCGCGGATTTTCCTCCCGCGGCGTCGTTGTTCACCGTCACACGCATGAATTCCCCGCCCGCTGTGATATCCAGCGGGAATCCATGCCAGTAAAGAGGCGTCCACGTCAGCGCGAGGCCCGCCGTGAGACTGTCGCCGGTAAATGTGGATCCGGAAAAGCCGACATCCTCGGCGGAAAATTGGCCGTAGAGACCGTACACTCGCGCCTTGAGAACGTCGGGCTTCACGAGTGCAAATTGATAGGACAGAATTCCGGAGTTGAAACGCTGAAGGTCGGTCGTCGTGTATTCGAGACGGAGAATGTCATCCTTGTTTGCGAGCTGCCGGAGTTCCACTCCGATGCGGCTGCGCCACTCGCCGGTGGATGGCGTGCCGTTGTTCGCCTCCTGCGCGTAAATGATGTAGTTCTTCTGCTCCTTGATGAGGTAGTCCAGCATCACCTTGCCTGGCTCGCCGATGGCGTTGATGGCGGCGTCCACGCGGCGTCCGGGATAGCGGTTCAGGCGGCTGAGATAGTTTTGAAGCCGTGGCTTTTCGAGCGGGCCACCGGGCTTCTTCGGGTTGGAGACAAAGGCGGGTGACTTTTCCTTGATCCATAGATGCTTGGGATCCTTGATCGGCTGTCCGTCCGGCGCGTCGTCGTCATTGATTTTCGGCAGGGCCAGCTTGAACGGAATCTTCCTCGCAATGGTACGGATCTTCGCCACCTCGCTGATGAAGACGTTGACCTTGATGTCAACGACGCCCTGCGCCTTGTCCCGATCATCCGCACCCTTGCGCGGATTCACATCCGCGAGGACGTAAACGCCGATGAGACCCCGATCATTGAGCTTCTTCACGATCGAATCATACACGTCCAGCATCGCCATCGCAGACATCGCGCGCGGCTCGCCAAAATCCGAAACCTTGAACTTCACTGACTTCCCCTTCGTTGCCGCTTTCGGGATCGCCTTCGGAGTATTCTTGTCCTCCTTGACCGGCTTCACTGCATCTTTCTTCGCAGCCTTCACGGCGGGATCAGCAGCGGGAGTCGGGGAGGTCGCGGGCACCGGCATCGGCGGGTGCAAAGCCTCATCCTCATCACTTTTTCCAGACTGCTCGTTCTGCTCTGCGGTGGTCGTGGAGGCCAGCCCACGCGCTCCTTTCGTCGCGCCGTTACCCACGGGCACTTTAGGAATATGGAAAAGCCTCCTGTCCGGCATCTCCATCAACATCACTTCCGATGCCGCCAGTTCCGACTCCTTCGGCAATTTGGGATTCCGTTCCTGCACATCGTTCCCGTATTTCACG
>JAYVRQ010000424.1:0-17758 GCA_043776145.1 Chthoniobacteraceae bacterium | reverse complement strand
AATACCCTCGGAAATAGGCGCGTGCTTTACGTAGCTGTTTTTCACCGAGGTTCAACATGTTATACTCAAAACCCCCTCGTAAAGTTGCTAAGACCCTTTGGAATAATACGGACACGCCATGCCACTCGCGCGGGCGGTGATGGACCGCCGAGTCAGGGTGAAATGACTTTCACAATCCCAATGGTGAAACGTGCGCGAGTCGATGATGTGAGAGTGATCTCTTTACTCGCAAGGTGAAGACTCGGCCGGGTGTCGCGCCAAATTACTTCGCTGGTTAGTGCAGGTTAGTGGTTCAATGAACTGCGAAAATTAGGTTCAAGACTTGCGGGCAGACGACTGGATGGATCACTGCTTTGGGATCGTCCACATTTTCCGCGTGGCGACTTCCTGCACCACGATCTGATCGGCGCGCAGGTCGATGACTTTGAAGGCGGGGCCGCTTTCGTCGGGCCAGTGGAAGGTGTCGCCCTGCTTCACCTTCACGGTCGTCGCGCCATCGGGGGAGCTGAGTTCGGCGAATGAATCGCCGGTGCGCGTGGGGAGGTTTTTCATCAGGATGGTGCGCTCGTTCGTGTCGGTGTCGGTGAGCGTGAGGCTGGAGAGATCGACGGGGTCGCCGTTTTTATCGACGTCCTGCTTGCTCTGCACGCGCTCCACTTTCCAATGCAGGCCCTTGATGGTCTGGCCGGGTTTGACGGATTCGGTGCGCTCGACGCCATCGAGCCGGCGGACGCGCGCGGTGTCGCCGCTGACTTCCTCGAGGACGACGGGGAGGCGGACTTCGGTGTATTCCTTGAGGCGCATTTGCTGGTGAATGCCGGGGCGCGAGGTGGCGTCGTGCGGGTCGGTGTCGGCCATGAATTCGTCGCGATTGCTGAAGCCGTCGGCGTCGGCGTCGGCGTCGAGCATCTTCGGGTCTTGGAGGTCGAGGCCGTGCTTTTTGAACCATGCCTCGTAGCCCGCTTCCGGCGGCGGCACCGCGGGTGTGGCGGCCGCTTCCGCGAGGGCGCGGCGGTCTTCGTCGATGTCGCTTTGCGTGACCTTGCGCGCCGCGATGGGCATTTGTTCGGCGGGCGGGAGGGCGCTTTCGGCTTCCTCGATCACTTTCACGGCGTCCTCCTTTTTCCCGCATCCGACGCTGAGCGAGATGGCGAGGGCGGCGGCGAAGACGGAGCGGAGATTTTTCATGGCGCGAAAAGAGTAGGGACTCGCGGGCGTTGTTCAATCCCACTGGAGAGTGTTTGGCCCGAGCCGCTGACGCCGAAGGCTCTGGGACTGCGGCGATAACAGCGAACGCCAAACGTGCTTTCCACCCACCCGCGGCTCACGCACATTCGCGCGCTTATGAATTTTGTCCTGCGTCTTTCTGCCATCGCCCTGCTGTTCGCGAGCGCGTGGGCGGAGGAGCCGTTTGCGTTTGCCAGCACGCCGGGGAAGCTGCCGAAGAGCATCGTGCCGCTGGGGTATAGGATCCGCATCGAGCCTGATATGGCAAAGACGACGCTGCGCGGGAGCGTGCGCATCGCGATCGAGGTGCGCGCGGCGGTGCAGGAGATCGTGCTGAATTCGCTGAATCTCGAAATCGAACAGGCGACGCTGCTCGCCGCGAAGCCGATCGTGCTGACGCCCAAACTTGATGTGGAAAAACAGACGCTCACCTTCGCGCTCGCGGATGAACTGCCGCCGGGCAAATACACGCTGGATCTGGAATATCACGGCAGGCTCACGCAGCAGACGGAGGGGCTTTACATCACGCGGTATCAAGTCGGTGCGGCGGAAAAGTTCGCGCTCACGACGCAGTTCGAGGCGACGGATGCGCGGCGGATGTTTCCGTGCTGGGATGAGCCGGTGTTTCGTGCGGTGTTCCAACTCTCGGCAGTCGTGCCGGAGAAACACACCGCAATTTCCAACATGCCGGTCGATCGGGAAACGAGGCTGGCAAAGGGTTTGAAGGACGTCGTGTTCGCGCCGAGTCCGTCGATGTCGAGTTATCTCCTAGCGTTTTCGGCGGGTGAATTCGACGTGCTGCGCGATGAGGCGGATGGCATTCAGTTCGGCGTTTATTTTACCGAAGGGAAGCGCGAGCAGGCGCGCTATGCGATGGAAGCGACGAAGCTGATTGTGCCTTTTTACAACGAATACTTCGGCGTGAAGTATCCGCTGCCGAAGCTGGATCAGATCAGCTTTGCCAACACGGCGGCGGGCGGGATGGAGAATTGGGGCTGCATCATTTATTCGGACACGGCGTTTCTTTTCGATCCGAAGACGAGCGGGCACGCGGCGCGGGAGCGTGCGTTCGAGGTGATCGCGCATGAGATCGCGCATCAGTGGTTCGGCGATCTCGTGACGATGGCGTGGTGGGATAATTTGTGGCTGAACGAGGGCTTCGCGTCGTGGATGGGGACGAAGGCGACGGATCATTTTAATCCCGACTGGAAGACGTGGATTCGCGCGGCGGGCGACAAGGAGCACGCGATGGCGCTCGATGCGCGGGCGACGACGCATCCGATCCAGCAGCCGGTGGCGACGGAGGCGCAGGCGGGCGATGCGTTCGACGAGATTACGTATCAGAAAGGGCAGTCGTTCATCCGAATGCTGGAGAGCTGGCTCGGGGAGGAAAAATTTCGCGAGGGTATCCGGCGCTACATGGCGCGGCACAAATTCGGAAACACGACGACGGCGGATTTGTGGATCGCGCTCGCGGAAGTGAGCGGGAAGCCGGTGCGCGAGTTCGCGGCGGGCTGGACGGAGCAGCCGGGATTTCCGGTGGTGAAAACTGAGAGTACGCCGAACGGCGAAGTGATGCGGCTGACGCAGGAACGGTTCACATTAAACCAAAAGGATGCGAAGCCGCTGACCTGGAAAATTCCGGTGCTGGCCGGCCCGCTTTCGCGTCCGGAAAATGCAAAACTCGTGGTGCTGGAATCAGACGGGACTCCCGAGATGAGCGTGTCGCGTGGGTTGCAAAAACTGAACCTCGGCGACATGGGTTACTACCGCGTGCAGTACGATGAACGGCATTCCCAAAGGCTCATCGAGCGTGCCGCGACTTTCGCGGAAGGGGATCGTCTGAATCTGTTGAATGACATGTGGGCACTGGCACAGGCGGGACGCATGCCCATCGCCTCGTATCTCGAACTCGCGACGAATCTCGCCGGAGACGATTCGTATGCGATCATCGGCAAAATCGTGGACAGCCTGTGGACCATCGACGGGCTCGCGCGCGGACGCACGGAGCGCGAGGGTTTTCGCAAATGGGCGCGCGCTCTTCTCCAGCCGCAGCTCGACAAACTCGGCTGGGACGCGAAGCCCGGCGAGAAGCCGCTCGACGATCTCCGCCGCAACGGAGTGATCCGCACGCTCGGCGGCTTCGGCGACGAAGCTGTGCTCCGCGAGGCGCGCGCGCGTTTCGAGAAGCCGGAGACGCTCAAAGGCGACCTGCGCGACAACGTATGGTGGCTCGTCGGACGAAATGCGGACGAAAAGATTTACGAGCAGCTTCACGAGGCGGCGAAGAAGACGGATTCCGTCGAGCAGAAGCGCAGCCTCTACGGCGCGCTTGCCGCCGCGCACGATCCCGCCCTCGTGCAAAAAACGCTCGCCCTTTCCCTCGCCGACGAACTCCCGCCGGAACAAGCCGCGAAGCTCGTGCATCGCGTCTCGGGCGGCAGCGAGCAGCCGGAAGCCGCGTGGGAGTTCACCCGCAAAAACATCGAGGCGCTGCTGGCGAAGCTCTCCGCGTTTGGCGCGAACGATTACGTGGCGGACCTTTTCGCGAACTTCACCGACGCCGCGCGCGCGGAGGAACTGGAAACGTGGGCGGCGAAAAATCTCCCGCCCGCCGCCGCGCCCTCGACCGCGAAAGCCGCGGACGCAATCCGCTTCAAGGCCGCGCTGAAGGATCGGCTACTGTCCGAAATTGACGCTTGGTGCCGCGCGCATCCCGGGCGATAAGAGCGCGCACGAACCAGGGCCAGATGGAGTTCGAGATCACACACGTCACACATTACAAATACGGACACTCCGCCGCCGAAGCGTACGGCGAAGCGCGGCTGACCCCGCCGAGTCTGCCCAGCCAGCGCGTGCTCAGCCACAAGATCACGCTCGATCCGCAAGTGGCCACCTCGAACTACGACGACCACTACGGCAACCGCGTTGATTTCTATTCGCTGCCCTTCCGCCACGACCGGCTGACCGTCCGCAACGAACTCGTCGTCCAGACCAGCGCGCCCGAGCGGCCCGTGCAAAGCATGGAGCAGAGCATTCAGGAAGCGCGGCAAATCATGCACTCGGCGCTCGCGGATATTTTTCAATTCACGCAGCCCACGCCGGTCATCGAGATCACGCGCGAGAGCGTGCAGTGGGCGAAGAAATTTCTGCACGGCAGAATGCCCATCGGCGAGGCGCTCGAAGGGTTGAACGATGCCATTCACGGTTACTTCAAATACAAATCCGGCTCGACGGACAACACGACGCCGCTCGCCACGATCTGGAAACAAAAGACGGGCGTCTGCCAGGATTTTGCGCACATCGGCCTGAGCATCCTGCGGGCGGCGGGCCTGCCTGCGCGCTACGTCTGCGGCTACATCGAGACCGATCCGCTGCGCAATCCCGACGGCACGGTGAGCCGCCTCACCGGCGCGGTCGCGACGCATGCGTGGATCGAGTTGCTCGTGCCCGGAATGCAGTGGGTCGCGATTGATCCCACGAATAAACAGTGGGTCAACGAACGCTACGTCGCCGTCTCGTTTGGTTGCGATTACCGCGACGCTGCGCCACTGCGCGCCACCTTCAAGGGCAGCGGCGGGCAGGAGATGAAAGTGCGCGTGACGATGAAGCGCCGGAACGGAAAGGCCCGCGCGTGAAACTGCAAATCCTCTACCAAACCCAATACAGCTACGCGGAGACCGTCACCTTTTCACCGCATCTCTTCCGGCTGTTTCCGAAAGTCGATCAGCACGTCAAAGTTCACAGTCACGAGTTTCGCACGAACATGGATGCGGCGGTCAATTTCCGGCGCGATCTTTTCGACAATGAAATCGCGTCGTGCTTTTATCCGACGCCGTCGTCACTCCTCGCCGCGAGTTTGAAAATCGAACTCGAAGTGCAGCCGAAGAATGCGTTCGGCTTCCTGCTCGATCGGCACGCGCTGGCGCTCCCGCTCGCCTACTCGCGCGACGAATACCGCGTGCTGGAACCTTATCTGCAAACCGCCGGGGCAGTGAGTCTGCGATTTTGGAAAACGCCCGCGAGCCCGCAGCCGACCATCGACGTGCTGACTGCGCTGAATGCCGCGATCCGCGAAAACCTCGGCTACGAGCGCCGCGATGAAGGCCCGGCATTTTCCCCCGCGGAGACGCTGGAACGCGGGAGCGGAGCCTGCCGCGATTTCGCGGTGCTGCTCGCGGAGACACTGCGCGGGATGGGCCTCGCGGCCCGACTCGCGAGCGGCTACCTGTGCGAATTTGGCGATGAGGAAAAAGTCGCAGAGGGAGCGATGCACGCCTGGGTCGAGACATATCTGCCCGGTGCCGGCTGGATCGGACTCGATCCGACGAACGGGACGTTTTGCGATCACCATCATCTCACCGCCGCCGTCGGGCTCACCCCGGCCGACATCTCGCCGGTATTAGGCAACTATTACCATCCGACGCGCGTTCCTTCCCAAATGTCCGCCACCCTCAGCATCGTCCCGCATGATTAGCCCGGCACATGAACCGCGCGCGCTCGGGAGATTCCGGGTAGCACGCTCGTCCCAAGCGTTGGCGAAGGCGTCCCGCCTTCGCGAACTTTCCAAACGCATCGCTCCAGATTTCGTTCACCTAATTCGCAGCGACGCGGCAGGAAAGTTCGTTTTGGCGGGACGCCAAAACCAACGCGCGAGACGCGCGTGCTACCCGGAACACGCGGGCCGCGCGCTCTCCGAAATATGAACCATGCCCACTAAATCCCCATCTTTCCCAACCGTCGCGGCCAAGATCGAAGCAGCCCTCGACAGCCTTGGCGTGAAGCTGACTCTCGGCGGCGAGCCCACTTACGTCCCGACCGATCCCGACGGCCCGGAGTGGAACATCACTGCACTCGGTCCCACGAAACTCCGCTACGCCTACGCGCTCGCCGAGGCGCTGATCGCGCTGTCGTTGCCGCGCGCCGTCACCTTTTTCTCGCCCGGAAAATCCTATCCCGGCGAAGGCAATCCGCGTTGGGCGCTCAATCTCGTTTGGAACCGCGATGGCAAGGCGCTCGTGCCATCACTCGCGGAGCCGCTGCCGGAAAAGGCCGCGAGCATCAAGGGAATCGAGACATTCAAATCCGCGCTGCTGCATTCGCTGAAAATCAAAACGTCGTGGCTGCGCGCAGCCGATCCGCTGGAGTCGCGCCGCCCCGCATGGGTGCTGCCGCTCGATCACGATGGGAAAAATTTTCGCAGCGCCGACTGGACGCTCGGGAAAAAAATCACGCTGCTAGAAACCGAAGGCCCGGCCGGTCTGCGCCTGCCGCTGAATCTTTTGCCAGACGACATCAGCAAGCGCGCGCTGACCATCGAAGTCCGCGACGATCAGTTTCACGTCTTCCTCCCGCCGCTGCTGCAAAAGCCTTTCCTGATTTTGCTCGATTCCATCGGCGCTGCGCTCCGCGAGGCTGGGTTCGGGCCCGCGATTTTCGCGGGCTACGTTCCCGGCGACGAATCCGATCGCTGGTGCAAGCTCGGCATCGCCGCCGATCCCGGCGTCATCGAAGTGAACCTGCCGCCGTGCTTCAACTGGTCGGAGTACGACGAGTGGATGCGCATTTTGGAAAACGCCTGCGTCCCGGCCGGACTGCGTTCGCTCAAGCAAATGACGGGCGGCGAAACGCTCGGCACCGGCGGCGGCAATCATCTGCTCTTCGGCGGACCTACGCTCGACACCAATCCGCTTTTCACCAATCCGCGCTGGGTCACTTCGATCCTGCGCTACTGGCAGCATCACCCATCGCTTTCGTATCTTTTTACAGGCCAGTATGTCGGCGCGTCGTCGCAGGCGCCGCGCCCCGATGAATCCGCGAGCGCACTTTACGATTTGGAAATGGCTTATCAGTTTCTCGAAAGCCTGCCGCCCGGCGACCATCGCTACCTGCTCAGCGAAACGCTGCGGCATCTCCACACCGACGGCAGCGGCAACACGCATCGCAGTGAGGCGAGCTTCGACAAATTTTGGAACGTCAGCTTCGACGGCGGCTGCCGCGGACTGCTGGAATTTCGCGCGGTCGAGACACTGCCGCACGCGGAGTGGATGTCCGCCGTCGCGCTGCTCTGGCGCGCGCTCGCCGCATTCCTGCTCGCGCATCCGTTTGCGAAGCCGCTCATCGTTCACGGCGAGCGGCTGCACGATTTTTATTTTCTGCCGACTTGTCTGTGGGCCGATTTCGAGTCGGTGCTGCGCGATCTTCGCAAGGCGGGATTCGATCTTCCCGTGGAAATCTATCGCGCCATCGCCGACTGGCGTTTCCCAAAAATGCTCAGCCGCACGAGTGGGGCGGCGACGCTCACCGTTCGGAAGGCGCTCGAAGACTGGCCGCTGCTGTGCGAGCAACCGCTTGAAGGCGGGACGACCAGCCGCTTTGTCGATACGTCGATCGAGCGTTTGGAATTCGTCGCGAATCAGGCGTTCGCGGAGTCGCACGAAATCCGCGTGCAGGGACGCAGGCTCGATCTCGATCCCTTTCCCAATCAGCGTCTCGGGGCCGGGCTGCGCTATCGCCGCAGCGCGCTGCACCCGTCGCTGCATCCCGGCATCCCACCGCAGATGCCGCTCATGCTTTCCATCAAAAGCAAAGCGGGCGTCGCGCTCTACAAACTGGAAGCCGGACGCCGAACTTTCGAGCCAGCCGCAGGCGACGCCGCGCCCGCACCGCTGCGCCGAGCGTGCAAGACGCTGCACGCTGGATTGCTCACGCGCGATCTGCGTCTGCCCTAATCCCACAGCCGCCCAACCGCGCGCTCGACGCCCGCAAACAGTGCGTCGATCTCCGCGTGCGTGATGATGAGCGGCGGGGCCAGCGCGAGCAGGTCGCGGATGCCGCGCACGATCACGCCTTCCTCGCGCGCGAGTTTTGCGCCGCGGATGCCGAGCGCGGTTGTGGGTGTGAGCGCGGCCTTGCCTTCGCGCGGGAGCAGTTCGAGCGCGCCGATGAGGCCGAAGCCGCGCACTTCCCCGATGGCGGGATGCCCGGCGAAGGCGCGCAGCTTTTTTTGAAAATACGGCCCGACATCGTCGCGTACGCGCTCGACGAGCCGGTCGCGTTCGATCACTTCGAGGTTCGCGAGACCGGCGATGCAACTCGTCGGATGCCCGCTGTAGGTGAAGCCGTGCGCGAGGTATCCGCCGTGGATGAGCACGTCCGCGATTTCATCGCAGACCATTGTCGCGCCGAGCGGGAGGTACCCGCTCGTGAGCCCTTTCGCGAGGATGAGGAAGTCGGGATCGAGTTCCCAAAGTTCGCTCGCAAACCAAGCGCCCAGGCGACCAAAGCCGGTGATGACTTCATCGGCAACGAAGAGGATGTCGTGCCTGCGCGCGAGGTCGCGGAGGGCTTTGAGATAACCGGCGGGCGGGACGATGACGCCGCCCGCGCCTTGAATCGGCTCCGCGAAAATCGCGGCGATGGTCGCGGGATTTTCGCGCAGAATGATGCGCTCGGTTTCCTCCAAACACCATTGCGCGTACGCGGCGGGATCGGCCTCTCGGCTGGCCGCGTAGGCATTCGGTCCCGGTACATGGATGAAGCCAGGGAGCGGCAGGTCGAAGGGCAGGTAGCAACCGGGCAGCCCGGTCATGCTCGTGGTCGCCAGCGTCACGCCGTGGTAGCCGAATTCGCGCGAGAGGATTTTCGTCTTCCCCGTTTTCCCGCGCAGCTTTTGGTAACTGCGGATCAGTTTCAGCGCCGTCTCGTTCGCCTCGGAGCCGGAGTTGCTGAAGATGGTGTGATTGAGCCGCGCCGGCGCGAGCGAGGCGAGCTTCCCGGCGAGGCGGATCGCGGGCTCGGTGGCGCTGTTGAAGAACGACGGATAGAACGGCAGCCGTCGCATCTGCGCGCTCACGGCGTCGGCGATTTCGCCGCAGCCGTAGCCGACATTCACGCACCAAAGCCCGGCGAGACCGTCGAGCAGTTTGCGTCCGTGCGCGTCGTGGAGCCAGACGCCTTCGCCGCGCTCGATGATGTGCGAGCCGCTGGCGTGGAGTTCGTCGTGATTCGTGAACGGATGCAGATAATGGCGCGCATCCATCTGGTGGAGCGCCTCTGGGGTGATCTCATTCATACCGCCAGTGAATCACTTCGCCTGCGTGGAGACAAGACGCCGCGCATTCGATCTTGGCCCGCCCGCGTTCCCATTCGATTCTCCGCCGTGCTTCATCCCCTCGAATTCATCCCATCCGATCTCGCGCCCGGCGATTCCAAATCCGCCGGGCTTGATGTGTCTGCTTTTCAGTTCCACCGCATTCGCGGAATCGACGACCCGCTTTTTGAAAGCGCGCACGCGGCGCTCTGGGCGGAGTTCGGCGCGAAGAACGAGATGGAGCGCCGCGAGACGCTCGCCCTGCGCTTCGGCCTCGCGCCGCGGATGCTCTACGAAATGATCCTCGTGCGCAGGGCAGGGGAGTTCATCGGCGTGCGCGATGACACCGCGATCGTCTCGCGCGATGGCGCGCAGGCCGTCGTGCATCTTTCGCATAATCTGCTCGCGCCCGCCGCGCGGCGCACGGGGCTCGCGGGATGGATGCGCGCGTTTCCCATCCAGGCGGCGCGCGAATGTCTCGCTGGAAAAAGCGCGCCGATCACACTCGTCGCTGAGATGGAACACGACGATGGCGGCGATCCGCAGCGCGCGATCCGGTTGAGTGCTTATGAAAAGAGCGGCTTTGTAAAAATCGACCCGCGAATCGTGGATTATCATCAGCCGGATTTTCGCACGCCCGCCGAGATCGACGCGAGCGGTGGACCGCAACCCGTGCGGTTTCAACTGGCCATCCGCCGCGTGGGCCGCGAGCGCGAGACGACGATTCGCGGTGCGGAAATCCGCGCGCTCGTGCAGGCGCTCATCGACATCTACGGCCCGCAATTTCGTCCGCGCGACATGGCGCATCCGCTGCTCGATCCCGCGCGCCTGCCAGCCGCGGAGGCTGTCGTAGCCTTGCTTCCGCCGACTCAATGCTGACCGCGTTTTATCATCCCGGTTATGCCGCGCCGATCGGGACGCACATCATGCCGATTCGGAAATTCGGCCTGGTCGCGGAAGGTCTGCGAGACGCGAAAGACATCCGACTCGTCGCGCCGCAGCCACTTTCCGAAAACGAGTTGCGCCGCGTCCACACGCCGGAATACATCGACGCGATCAAAACTGGCGAACCGCGCGATCTCGCCGAGGCGCAGAAATTTCCGTGGTCGCCCGAATTACTTCCGAGCGTGCTCCTCACCGGCGGCGGCTGTCTGGCAGCGGCGCGGCAGGCGATGCGCGATGGCGTTTCCGCCGCGCTCGTGAGCGGATTTCATCATGCGTGCGCGGATCATGGCGAAGGCTTCTGCACGTTCAACAGCCTCGTCGTTTCCCTCGAAACGATGCGCGCCTCCGGAGAAATCCAGACCGCCGCCGTGCTCGACATGGACTTGCACTACGGCAACGGCACCGCGCAACTCGCTGCGTCGCGCCCGTGGCTTTTCGCGGTGTCGATTTATGGAAACGACTATTGGGAAAACATCGTCTATCGCGACGTGACGACGCGGCATCACGCCGACGGCGAAAATCACCGCTCGTTCGCGCTGCCCGCCGGATGCGACCGCGCGACGATGCTGCGCGCGATGGACGACGCGCTCCCGCTCATCGCTGCGCGCCGCCCCGACGTGCTGCTCTACCAGGCCGGAGCCGATCCGTATTACGAAGACCCGTTTTCCCCGCTCGCGCTCGATTACGCCGACCTGCGCGCGCGCGACGCCCGCGTTTTCACATTCGCGAAAGAGCACGGCATTCCCCTCGCGTGGATCCTGGCCGGCGGATACACCGAGGATGTCAGCAAAGTCGTCCGCGTCCATCTCGGCACCTACGAGGCGTGGCGGGATGTCTTTGACCCGGCTGAGTCACACGGCGGCTAAAGGCGATGCGCCGTTTGAATCCACTCACGGCTTCGTGACTTTGAGATGCAGATAGCGCGTGTTGCCAGCTCCGGCGGCGACGCTGGCTTTGACTGTCTGCACGGTGCCGTTGTTGGTGAGAATTTGCTCGGTTACCCCGGCGCCGCTCCAAGTGCCGATGGGGAGTTCGTCGCGCCATTCGATGGTGAAGGTGACGCCGTCGTTCATTGCGGCGAGGCTGCGGGTGTAGGTGAATTCCAAGTTCGCTCCGTTGCGGATGAGCGTGGGTACGGTGCTGGTGGCGGCGGTCGGGTTTTGCGCGGTGGCGAATTCCATCAGGTTCAGTTCGCCGTCGCTGTTGGCGTCGAAAGTGTCGGCGGCATTGCCGGTGCCTGCGGCGGTGTTGAAGTAGGTGTAACGCCAGAGTTGCAGCGCGGTCGCGACGGTGAGGGTGATGTCGTTGCCATCGCCGCCGGTATAGCTGACGACCCACGAGTTGCCGCCCGCGGTGAAGACGCTGTCCTGCGGCTTGCCGGTGAAGATGCCGCCGATGGCTCCGGCGCTGGTTTTGTTCAGGATGGTGAACGCGGTGCCGGCGGGAAGTCCGGCGGGCGCGGTGACGGTGAGCGCGCCGCCGAGCGTGACCGCACCGCTGGCATTCAGGCGGTCGGCGCTCGCGGCACTGGCGATTTCGATGGCGAGCGTGCCGTTGAGCGTGGTCGCGGCGGTGGTGAAAGTGCCGACGCTCGCGCCGGGCGCGAGCGTGCCGCCGGAGTTGATGGTCACACTTCCCACCGTGCCCGTGCCGCCGAGGGTTGCGCCGCTGGCAACGGTCGTGGCACTCGCGGTGATGCTGCCATTCACGAGCAGCGTGCCCGCATTCACAGTCGTCGCGCCGGTATAAGTGTTCGTATTAGTTAGGATCAAGGTTCCCGTCCCACTGCTCTTGACCAATGCGCAAACGCCTTCGCTGGATAAGTCGGTGATGGTGCCGCTGAAGGTAAGAGTCTTGCCCGCGGTCACATCGATGGAGTTGCCAGTGCCGAGGCCGACGTTGGGTGCGCTGACGGTCGAGTTATCGGTCACGTTCAGCTTGGCGCCGCTCACGCGCTTGAGGGTCCACGAGCCCCACGTCGTGCTGGCGAAACCGGCGAGGGTGCCGCCGTTGAGCGTGACCGTGCCGACGTTCACATCGGTGCCCGCGGCGTCGGTGGTCATGGTGCCGCCCGCATTGACGGTGACTGGTTTCGCTTGCGTCCCGTCCCAGCCAAACAATCCGTTCAGCCCGGCCTTGAGCGTGCCGCCGCTATTTACCGTGATGCCACTGACATAACTAAACGCGCGGTTGGTCGCTGCGTTACCTGGATTGGCATACAAGGTTCCTGCATTCACCGTCACGCTGCCGCTGAAGGTATTCGACCCATTGATGCTCAGCGTGCCGGTATTGTTCTTAAGTAGCGTCCCGGTGCCAGACATTACGCCGCGAAGTATCTGCGCGGCGGTGCTGTTATAGTTCAGCGTGCTGTTGAGCGTGATTGGCATGAAGTGGTCGCCGTTGTTCAGCCGCCCGCCGCCGTCGATGCGCAGGATGCCATCAAGAATTTGCATCTCGCCATTGTGCGAGTTGTTAGGGCTAGTCAGGACTAAGGTGCCCGCGCCGTCTTTGAAAAACATGCCGACGATGGGATTGCTATCCAGCGGCGCGGTTTGCAGCGTGTTGCCTGCGGCGGGGCTGTTGATCGTGGTGGCGATGGTCAGCGTGGTGCCCGCGTCGGGACGGAAAAAGCCGGCGCTCGTGCCGATGAGAATGCCGCGGTTGGCGTCGTCGATGGTCATTGTCGCGGTGGTTTGGAGGATGCCGCGATTGAGCTGGAGCCATGCGCCGCCGTAGTAAGTCGGGTTGCCGCCAAGCTGCGTTTCGTTGCTGATCCTGAGCGTGCTGAAACGTCCGTCGCCAATGATCGTCGCGCCGAGATAACCCGTGTTGTTGCCTGTCAGAGTCGTCCCGTTTTCCACATAGGTAATGCCGCCGCCACCCACGCCGCCGGTGATCGTCGCGGAGACGATGAGCGCCGTGTTTCCGCGGATTGTATTATCGGTAAAGTTTTTCGCGTTGATGTTTCCCGCGAGCGTCTGCGTGCCCGCGCTGGTGTAAGCGCCGATGGTCGCGCCGCCATTGAGGCGCAGGTCGGTGACGGTGACGGTGCGCGTGCCGGTCGCGTCCAGGTTGAAATTGCCGCCGGTGATGCCCAGCGACTTGCCGGGAAAGGTGACGTTGCTCGCGTTGCGCGGCGAGCGGAGCAGCATCGTGCCCACTTCGTAATCGCGCGTCGCGACGGGCGTGCCGCCGAATTCCCACGCGCCGCTGACGAAGGCGGAGTTGTTGAAGGCATCGTTCGCCCACATCGTCGCCTTCGCATCGTGCGGGCCGATGCGGTAGTTGCCCGCGATTTGTCCGTCGGCGAGCGCCGCGCCGATGATCCGCACGTCGTGGCAGTCGATGTTCGCCTGCGTATCCCCGCTCCACAGCGAACGGCCCAGCCAGTTGTTCACGTCTTCGAGTTGCGCGGAGTGAAAGGTGGTCGTCAGCGTTTTGATGAGCGCGCCGTCGCGGAACCATTTCACCACCGCGCCGCTGGTGGTATCGGCGAAAGTGATCGCGTAGTGGTGCATCTCGCCCGCAGTAGTGCCAAGGGTGCTGTCGGCGATTTGATAGGTGCCGTCCACGCCGACGATCAAACGCTGGTTATTTAGGCTCGTGCTGCCCGTTGCAGCGGTGAGGCCGATTTGATCCGAGCCAGTCGTCGCGCCCGGCGCGGGGCTGCCCGCTGTGCCGGTGTATTCGCCAGCCGCGCCGAGTCCGTCGCCCGCCTCGACCGTGCGGCCGATGTCGATGATCCGCATCCAGTTCGAGCCGGTGATCGGCGTCGCCCAAATCTCGATGGTGAAATTCGGCAGCGCGGAAAAAATCCCGTTCGGCAAGTCGATGTAAGCCGCGATGGAATTGGCCGCAGTATTCCCCGACGTGCCACCCGGCAGCCGCAAGCCCGTGCCGGTAAAAGTCGCGCCCTGCCCGCGCACGATCGCCTGCGCGCCGCCGATGGAGTCGGCGATCACGGTGCCTGCCGGGGCCGCGCCTGCGGCGGTGTTGAACTGCCATCGCTTCACGATCGGATAAAGATTCGATCCCCACACGCGCCGCTCATAAGCATCCGCGCGACCCTGCGCGGTGGTGCTAAGCAGATAGGTGTTGTCGCCTGCGGCTCCCGCTGTCCCGCCGAGGCAACTGCCGATACCCAGCAGTTTGATGCCGTTGAGCCAGATGTTCGGGTTCGAGTAAAAACCGTTCGAGCCACCGGTGCAGTAATTGTGCAGCATCACGGTCTTCGGGTTGAGCACGCAGTCGCGGTGATCGAGCTGGAAGTTATGCCCGCCCGTCTCGTGCGCGACGACGTTCGCGTAGATATACTGCTGCTCGTAACACGAATAACGTCCGGGCTGCTCGGCCTGCGCAGCCGCGCCGTTGTCATACATATCGCCCACGTAAGCCACGAGATCGGCCCCGAGATAATCCGCCAGACTTAGAACATCAGTAATGTTCCCGTTATAGCTTTCCATCCAGCCGATCATCGCGCCGCAGTCCACTTCATTGGTCGGATCGTGCGCCGATTCTTTCGTGCCGACGATGTTCATTCGGTGCGGCGATGTTGTTGGCTCCTCCCCAGTGACCGTAAAGCGCCGCATTCGCCTGGTCCGTGCCGCCCATGCCCAGCCGCCAGGTGGCTGAGTAACCCACGACCACATCCGAAACCGCATCCGCAAAAGCCGTTGCGGCACTCGCGCTCGCGAGGGCGGCGAGGATGATGACTTTCAGCTTCGTCTTAAAGAAGGTGGCGAGGGTTTTCATAAAGTTAGCGTGGACGCGGCGTGGCAGTTGAAGTTCTCCGAATGGGTTCACCCAAAGGCAGCGGCGAGTAAGTGGCGGGGTCGATTTCCTTCACCATCACCTCGCCGGGTTCCCGCGCATCCGCCATGAGGAACAAGCCTTCGTCCGGCGCGCTGACCGTGAAAAACTCGCAGCCATTCGAGAAGCCGACGCTGACCTGCGAGTTGAACTGCCCCTTGATCCGCCCCAGCACCGATCCCGCCGGGCCGTTGAGGCGGACTTCCGTCACCTCGACCTCGACCTCGCGCCCATCCAATCCCGGCAGCATAAAACTCCGCAGCGGCTCCGCATCTGTCGCGCGCTGGAGCAGCATCGGCACCGTCTCCTTCCGGTAAACAAGCTGCCGCCGCTTGATGCGCGCGTTTTCCGCCATGAGCCGGTCCACCTCCAATTCATTGTGCGCGAGATCGAGAATCGCGTCCGGCGTCTTGCCATCCTCCGCCGTCCACCCGTGCGCCCCGCTCGACTTCACGACGGCGAAGGGACGCGCCTGAAACGTGTCGAAGGTTTTCGACTTCGCGGCAAAGGCCGCGGGAACTTCCTTTGGTTTCTCCGCCGGCGGCAGCGGCGATGGCGGGATGCCGATCGGTGACGCGGGAGTGGTGGCCGCGGGTGCCTTTGCCCGATCCGTCGCGCCCCTGCCGCGCTTCCCAGCCTGGGAGAGCAGCCCCGCGGCGAGCACGATCAGCAGCGCGCAGAGCGTGGGGAAGATGGCTCGAAGAGTGGAACGGGTGGAGTTCATGAACTTCCAATAATTGATCGCACGCCATGACGATGCCGCCATGTGAACGCGCATATTTCTATTGAGATTTCGCGTCAGCTCCCCAGTCCGCGCGGCTTTCGGCGAAGCCGCGGCCCGCAGGCCGCCGCCATGCGCAGGCTGCACATCTGTTGACCTTCTGGCGGATCGCGGCTTCTGTCCGGTGCGATCCCCCGCCATGAAGTATCATCCTCCGCTGCGCTTCCTCGCGCACTTTCTCGTCCTGCTCCTTTTCGCGCCCGCCCCGCTGCGCGCGCAGGTGCTGATCAATGAGGTGATGAGCGCCGGTTCGGAGCGCGCGCTGCAATGGTCAGCGGCGGGCGTCGCGAGTTTTGGCTTTGGGACGCGGTGGACGGAGACGGCTTTCAACGATGCGGGCTGGCAGACGGGTGCGGGGCCGTTTGGATTTGGGACGTTTTTGAATGCGTCGCCCGCGCCGACTTTCGGGACGAATCTGGCGACGCAGATGCAGAATCTGACGCCGACGGTTTATTTGCGGAAGACGTTCTCCGTCGCTCCGCAGGATGCGGCGCGCACCGATCCGCTGCTGCTCGATGTGCAGTTCAACGACGGCTTCATTTGCTACATCAACGGCGTGGAAGTGGCGCGGCAGAATGCGGGGCCGGTGAATGGCTTTGCGTATCACGATCAGTTCGCGGCGTTCGGCACACCGGCGAACACCGAGGCGAGCACGACTCCGTATTTGCGCACGCTGACGCTGACGCTGCCCGCGGCGAACACGCGGCTCGTCTCGGGCACGAATGTGATGGCGATTCATGCACTGAATTACTGGGACTCGACCTCGGCGTACGATCCGGCGGGGAACAGCGGGAGCGGCGCGTTTGTGACGGTGGACAACCGGAACAATTTCATCATCAAGGCGGACCTCAGGATCGGCGGCGCGTCGCCGACCACGATCGTCGCGAACAACGCGACGTGGCGGTATTTCCCCGGTGTCGCGGAGCCGTCGGGCGGCGTGTACGACGCGGCGTTTCTGAGTTCGGGGAAACAGCGTGTGCCGTGGGGACAGGCATCGTACGACGACACGGCGTGGTCAAGCGGCGTCGCGCCGATCTGGGCGGGGGCGCTTCCCTCGGGCGTGACGGGTGGGACGAATGTGACGGCGCAGGTAGTGAATGTGACGCCTTCAGTGTACTGCCGCATCGTTTTCAATGTGACGGCGGCGGACCTCGCCGACACGAGCGCGCTGCAACTGCTGATGGGATGGGACGACGCATTCGTGGCCTACATCAACGGCGTGGAAGTCGCGCGCGACCGGCTCGCGCAGGCGAATGCGTTCACGCCGCACGATGCAGTGGCGGACAGCGTTCACAACGGGAGTTCGACTTCGACGACTTACACGCTCGATCCGCCGACGAAGCTGCTGACGCTCGGCCAGAATGTGCTCGCGGTGCAGGTTCACAATCTCGCGATTGCGGACTCGGACCTTTTCATGCGCGCGCGGCTCCAGCGCAGCGGCGGCGGCGTGCTGCTCGTGGATTACGCGAATATGTGGAAGTATTTCATTGGCACGACCGAGCCGGTGCTCTCCCCGGACGAGGCGATCGAGGACGATCCCGAAGCGCCGGATTCGCAGCTCGACTGGATCGAGCTTTTCAACAACGGCGCGACGCCGATGGCGCTCGACAATTGGAAGCTGAGTGACGAACTCGGCCAGCCTTCGAAGTGGGTGTTCCCGGTTGGGACGAGCCTCGCGGCGGGCGCGCATCTGCTCGTGGTGTGCGATGGCGCGAACATCACGGCACCCGCGAGCGGCGGATATTTGCACGCGAATTTCAAACTGAACTCCGACGGCGAGACGCTCACGCTCCGCGATCAAAACAGCGCGGTGGTGCAGCAGATCACGGTGCCGCCGCTCACGCCGACGCAAAGCTACGGGCGCGATGGCGCGGGCCAGTACGCGCTTTTCGGAACGCCGACGC
>JAYVRQ010000423.1:0-4806 GCA_043776145.1 Chthoniobacteraceae bacterium | reverse complement strand
ACTTCCGGGCTGCCCAACTTTAATACGGTTCCGGGCATGCTTGGATGTTACCACGGTTTTTACGCAATGTCGCTTTGTTTCGCGAAGTTGGTATCAGTCTCCAGTCCTCGTCCCCATGTCTGGAGCTAAAAGTTTTTCCTTTTTCGCCATGAACGGAAAGCCAACGTTGCGACGAGCAGCACGGCAGCGATGGCAGTCGCAGGGAGCCAGCGAGAGCGAGAAGCCGGGGCAGGCGGGCTTTCAGCGACGGGAAGTGCCTGAATGATGGGCGGCACCGGAGGGTCTGAGGCGGCTGGAGAATCGGGAGCAGGCAGTTCGGGAGCAGGCGCTGGCGGGGGCTTGATGGCAAAGCGGTGTTCATTTTCGCGCCACCATTTGCGGGCAGCTTCGATGTCTTTGGGGATTTCCTCGCCCAGCCGCTTTTTCGCGAGATCGGAAAGTGAGCCGAGCGCACATGCGGCTGGAGAAGGTTCTATGAAGTCACCGTGATCTTGTTCGGGAAAATAGGGGCTGGAGAGGAACGACCCAGCGATGCGAAAGCCCATGTCTGTCGGCAGGCGGGTTGCAAAAAAAATATAACCTTTGTATTCTCCTAATACCTCCGAGTATTCGCTCTTATTGCGCGATTCCGGATCGGTCCTCGCTCTGAGTAGCACGTCTTTGAAATACTCCATTTTCTTGGAGATATACGGCTCAAGGTTAGGGTGACTCAGCAGCACATCGCGCGCGACTGGAAAAAAGCGGGCATCCACATCAGGATCTCGATTTACCTTCTTCTCCAAGTCGAGCCATTCCTTCTCTTTGCCGCGCTTTCGGGCCATTTCACGACGTTCGATCGATGCTTCCCCTCTGCCCCAAAGGATTTGCAATTCCCTATAGGTAAGATCGATTGGTGCATCTTTGAGTTCCCATAACGCGGATGGATCAGCCTCGGCACGCATCAAGATCCGATCCACTTCGGCCTTTGTCCAGATAGGTTCGCTGAAAGAGTCACCTTGACCTAAAGCAGTGCTTGAGATTCCGCAATTGGAAGCCATTGCCGCCCATACCATCAAGATGAGCCATTGGAGCTTCATGGCGCTGGGAGAGGGCCCAATGGCGGCACGGCAGGGTCGTCAAATCTCCGTGCATTGACTTTGATGATCTCTTTGCTTCGAAGGAGTTTACTGCCATTCTTATCGTACCCCATCAGACGTTTGGACTCGCGATCCGCGATCTTGGTCAGTGCGCTGTCGGAATTTGGACTCCAGCAATGAAAAAGGCCGAAACAATGACCCATTTCATGGGCGACTGCAAAGGTGCTGCCAGAAGGTCCTATTACGGCACCGCTACTTGGAATTCCAAACGCTTGCGCAATCGTATTTTCACCCTTCAATTGCCCAACCCAGAACAGCGTCAAATCCTCTTTCGCCGAAGCATTCCATAGCGCCGCCTTCATGGAATTAACCTCCGCGGGCAAGGCGGGAAACTGATATTGCGAAAAATCCGCAGTGCTGACGGTGATTTGCGGCTTCGGAACAACGTTGAATTTAACGCCGGCTTGCTTGCCAAAGATATCATTGAGGGCATTTTGCAAAGTGTTTGCATCAGGCAGCGCTGGGGGGAGGTGGAATATGCCCTCCTGCGCGTCGTAGATGACCACGGGATACAGCGCGACCGTCCAATTCCTCGCCTCCAGAGTGACTACTTTCAGTTCCCGATTCGTCGCCGACTCGGTCACCTTGCCCGAGGCATCGAGTGTGTTGCCAGTGGCTTGCAGATCAAACTCGATGCCATCGGCGACCTTGGTTTTATTGCTCAAATTCAATGGCCCCTGCTTGGTGACATTTGGATCGAAGCCCGTACCTTGAAGGAGAATCTTAAGACGGCGTGTGGCATCGCCCGGCGGAACCCCGCCCCGCAAATGCTGGGAGGCAAAATACGTCGCGTTATCAAATCCCTTGTCTTCCGGCCCGGTAAAGCGAGTGCCGAGGGCTTCGATCTCTGTCGGATTCAACAGATACCGGCTCATCTGGGCCGCTCCGGTGCCAACCACTCGGTCCCGATTCGGCTGTACAATGCTGCTCAATGGAGGGAAGCCGATCAGGCATTGCTCGCGAGGCTCCCATCTCGGGACTACCAGAGCCTGAGCTTGAATCTTAAATGGCCGACCGCGAATCACGTAACCGGCGGTGGATAATTCAGTGAAGTTGTCCGCGGGTTCGTATTCTGGGAAGTAGCGGGTGCCTTCCTTCTTGAAGATGAGGGGTGCGTCCTGTCCGCTCGGCAGGGCGGGATTTGTCGGGATGAATGACGGGGCCTGCCCATCAAAGCTAAACGCCTGCGTCTGAAACCAATCGCTTTTTGGCCCAGTGAGATTATGGCCGGGTGGCATCCATGTATATTGGCTCAAGCCACCCCGGTAGGCAAGAATCCCATAAATCGCCTCCCCATAGTCGAGTTCTCGGGGCGGTGCTGCGTCCGAACCAGCGTCTAACACATCAAACCCGGGATTTATGAACGTCGTAATCGCTGAGTATCGCCAGATGGTGGCAATGGGAGCCCCGGCGTCGATCCATTCGCCTTGTCCGGACCATGCGCGTGTTTCGACCGGCTGCCATTCTCCAGTGGATGCCTGGCGAAGGATTACCAGCTTCACATTCTGCATCCCGCTTGTGGAAAATCCCGGCTGGGCGCACGTCCACTTCACCTTGACCCGATTTTCATCCAGCCGACGCAATTCGGTAAGCACGGGTGTCGTCAATTTCGCATAACCATCGCGGCCGCTTAGTGCTGCCGGGTTTGGCGGCGAGGACGGCTCGCTGGCCATGGTTGCCGGGGAGATACCGGTGTCATTCCCCGCGCTTACGGAAATGCTCGCACGCGCGCTCCAACCAGCGAACATTACGCTGGCAATGGCAAATGCGAGGGACTGGTGGAGGTGTGGACGCACAAACGAAGAATGTGGAATTCAGTAACCGGGTGGCAGGCGGAATCGCGTTTGATTCGGGCCAACGCGACCAAGCTCCACTTTGTTTCCATCGCCATCCGTACCGAAAATGACAAAGAACTTCTCGTTGTCGGAACCATCCTCCCAGATAACATCCTTGGTCCCGTCCGAATTGAAAACGACACTCACGTTTCGGGGAGCACGCGGCGCTTCATCATTCTGGGAATTGTCGTTCGGGTTGAGGGGATTTGTGCCTTGCAGAAACTCGGTCAGATTGCTGTCGCCGTCGCCGTCAGTGTCAGTCATCGAGTCGAATGGGTCGGCGGGATTGAGGCCGTAGGCGAGTTCCCAGGCATCCGGGATTCCGTCCTGGTCCGCGTCAGTCGCGATGAGAAGCCGGATGAACCGATGGCTGGCCTTGTTGGCGGGATCGCGATCGATTGCCATGTATTCGAGGCGACCATCGCCGAGGTAGCCATTCTCCCACAAGTCCACCTTGTCGGCTCGCCATCGTGTCCCAAGATTATCACTCACCTGCGGTACTATCACGATTCCCTCCCTGCCAGGCATGATTCGGAAAGTGGCGGAAAGATGCGGGAGGCTCGTGGAAATATCGAGTGTGAATCCCGGAACCAAATAGGGCCCAGTCGTTGGCACCCACGGATCGCTATCCAATGCGAACTCCAGGAAATTGCCGCGGCCATCGCCATCCGGGTCGGCGTGGGGCCCACTGACGGCGGAATCGAGCAGTTGCGCGGCGGTGAAATACTGGGCACGCCATTCGTCAAATGAAACGGCTTGCACGCTCGGGTCCGCGAGGAGCAGCAAAATCGGAGTCAGCAGGAATCGAATTTTCATGGGAATGATGCAAAGGATAGTTTCAACTCAAACGGCTCGCATAAAGCTGTGCAACGGCTGTGATGATGGCGGGGTGTGCGTGAACCAGTCATTTATGACTGTGCGCAGGATCGGCGCAAGGGAATATTTATCCAAGCGTGCCAGATCCGCACGCAGCCATCGCAGAAAAGATCGTCTCGGCGCTGCAGGCCGAGCGCAAGCGGCTTGGATGGTCGCTGGAAACGCTCGCGGTTGCGGCGGGGGTGAGCGATTCCTGCATCCGGCATCTTGAGCATCAGCGCTCGACTCCAACCTTAGTGACGCTGCTCAGGCTTGCCTCGGCCCTTGAGCTGGATCTCGCCGTTCTGTTGCGGACTGCGCAGAAGCGCGGACGAGGCCACAGCTAGGCGGCTGCGAACGTATCAAGGCCGTCCCGCGCCATTGAAGGGAACGAGAGGTCCGGGAACGTGGGGCAGTCCGATTATGGTGTTCGTTCACGGCCGTTCTGTGGGTTGGGTTGCATTTGATGTTGGGTGAACGGGGCTCCTTTTCATGCACGATAATCCGCCACTCCCTTGTTCCACTTGTCCCTTGTTCGATTGGACGCTGCTCGAAGTTTATCGGAAGCCTTCACAAGAGTCTTTGAAATCCTTCCAAGCCCATGGACAACTTTCCCAAGTATCTTGCAGGCTTTCCAAGATATACGGAAAGTCTTCCCAAGTGTCTCGCTGATGGCTGCGATGGAGAAAAAATGCGTGCCCGCGCTTTTTGATCGCGATTCCGGGTGGTGTATTAATTTGGAAAATAGGAGGGGAGGAAAAAGCCGGAAGCCGGTGGGGATATGAGTGCTTTTTATGGCTTCGTGGCTTCTAAATTCAAAATGAGACACTACGCGACACCGCGACAACTTCCGCGCTGGCTTGTGGCGGGTTTTCTGCGATGGAGGGCGGATGTTCACTCGTGCGTTCCTCGTCCTGTGCCTGTTTGTTTCCACACTTGTCGCGGAGGACTTGCACGAGATCCGGCTGCTGCGTCCGGTG
>JAYVRQ010000422.1:0-4807 GCA_043776145.1 Chthoniobacteraceae bacterium | reverse complement strand
TTTCCTTCGACGCGACCAATGCGCCGGACGATCTCCTCGCGTCCGGGCTTCCTCCGGGCATGACCCTCTCGGTCAGCGATGGAACGAGCAACAGCGTGCCGGCAAAGTTCGGATATTTCAGCGGCATCCCGACGACTCCCGGCGTTTACGCGATCCCGATTTCGGCAAGCAGCCCGCTCGGCACGGCTAGCGCCGTCGTCACGATCACGATCGTCACCCCGCAGGCGGTCGGGCCGATCATTACCGCGGTCCCTGCGGATCAGAGCGTGAGCGAAGGCCAGCCCGCGATCTTTGCCGTCGGCGTCGCTGGCGTGCCCGCGCCGACGTTTCAATGGCTGCGCAACGGAACGCCAATCCCCGGCGCGGTGGCCGCCACGCTCACGCTCAACGCCGTCGCGCTGGCCGACGCCGCGAGCTACAGCGTCGTCGTCAGCAATCCCTCCGGCATCGTGACGAGCCATGCAGCGTTGCTCACGGTGACGACGAGCTACGACTCGTGGAAAGCGGGATACTTTTCCGCCTGGGAAATCGCCGCCGGATTCGCGGATGAAGCATTCGATTTCAACGGCGACGGCACCGCGAACCTGCTCGACTACGCACTTCTCCGAAACCCGCGAACTAGCTCTGGTACAAGCCTCCCGGCGCTTTCCATTTCCGCCGCCGGCAGCCGCCTGCGCATCGCCTTCACCCGCGACACGAGCCGCACCGATCTCAGCTACATCGTCGAAGCATCGGACGATCTCGCAAACTGGACCGCCATCGCCGCGAGCATCCACGGCGCGAGCATGAACAATCTCGGCGGCGCAGCGTCGATCAGCGAAAGCGGTGCTGCAATGAAGAGCGTGCTCGTCGAAGACGCGCACGGCCTCGCGGATCGCGCCATGCACTTCCTGCGGCTGAAGGTCACCCGGCCCTAGTGCTTACTTGGAAACGAGATGCGAGCGGGCGCGCGTTGAATCAAATCCGGGTTTTCATTTACAGCCGGATGCGCGCCCATTTACGAAGGACTTCGCCCTGCCCGATGCCTCGCCTTTCCACTCCCACGACCTGATGCTCTGGATCGTCAGCGGCCCGAGTTCGGCGGGGAAAAGCACGTTTCTCGCGAGCCCGCGCTGCCGGGAAATCACGGGGCTCGGGAACGATGCGCCGGTGCGGCTTCCGAATGCGAACGGGATCGACGCCGGGGAATTGAACGGCAGCCTGGTGCATTACAATTTGCTGCGCCCGGCCCACCGCTTTCTGCGGCTCGCGGGCGCGGGGGGACCACCCCGGCGCGCCTTCCTCGCGCGGCTGCTCCGGCGCGGGGCGGCGCACGCGGACGACGCGGCGTTCGCGCAGGCGAGTGTCGATTTTCGCGGCGATCCCGCGTGGCGCGCCGTGCTCGACGCGCCGCTGGCGAAGAAGGCCGTGGTGCTCGTCGCGGGGCGCGAGCGGATCATCGAGCGAGTGCGCGCGCGCCGCGAGATCGAGCCCGCGCAGGGCGCGGAAAAGTCGAACGTGTATCGCAGCGAATTCTGGCTCGCCCTTTACGAGCGCATCGACCTGCCGCGCCTCTACCGCGCGTGGTGCGACGAACTCACGGCCTGCGGGATTGACTCCGCGTTCATCGACAGCAACGACTTGGAGTTCCGGCTCCGGCCGTCGCCATGAATTCCACGCACACCAAAGAGCAGATCGAGACCCTGCTGCGCGTCGAAAAATTTCCCTACCACCGCGTCGAACTTCCGCACGGCCTGCACACGCCGGGGCAGGATCGCAGCGCCACGCGCGACCTGATTTTTCCCGACTCGCTCGCGGGCTTGAGCGTGCTCGATGTCGGCTGCGCGCTCGGCTATTTTTGTTTCGAGGCGGAGAAGCGCGGCGCGGCGCGCGTGGTGGGCACGGAGCTGAAGGAGAACCGTTTTCGCCAGGCGTGCCTGCTGCGCGATGTGCTCGGGAGCCGCGTCGAATTCCAGGCGCGCGACATTCTGAGCGAGCCGCCCGGCGAGCAGTTCGATTACGTGTGCCTTTTGAATGTCATCCACCATTTGCGCGAGCCGATGTCCGCGCTGCGCCGCCTCGCCGAACTGACGCGCGGGTGCCTGCTCATCGAGTTCCCCACGTTCGCCGACGAAAAATTTCGCAAGAGCGCGGGCATCCGTTTCCCGTGGCTCTACGACCGGCTGCCGCTCATCGGCGTCAGCTCCGCGTCGCATGAAACGGATCAGACTTTCGTCTTCACGCCCGCCGCGATCCGGCGCGTCCTGCAGGATCACCGGCGGCTTTTTGAGAAAGTGGAAATCCTCGATTCACCGATGCCCGGGAGAAAAATCGCGCGATGCACGAAATGAATCCGCTCATCATCGGCGCGACGGGCGGCTCGGGCACGCGCGTGATCGCCCGCATCGCGCGCCATGCCGGATACGAACTCGGCACGCATCTCAACTCCGCCGAAGACGCGCTCGATTTTCTCGATTTCCACGACCGCTGGATCAACCGCCTCGTCCGCGCCGGATCGCTCCCCGCCGACGCGACCGCGCGCATGGAGCGCGACTTTCGCGAAGTGCTCGCGCGGCATCGCGCGGGCTTCGAGTCCGTGCCGCGCTGGGGCTGGAAAGCGCCGCGCAGCATTTATTTCGTGCCGTTTTTCCATGCGCAGTTTCCGGGGATGCGTTTCATCCACGTCCTGCGCGACGGTCGCGACATGGCGTTTTCCAAAAACCAAAACCAACTCCGCAAACACGGCGCGGCGCTGCTGAACTGGCGCGAACGCTGGCTGCCGCTCCCGATTCGGTCGCTGCTCGTTTGGGAGCGCGTGAATTTGCGCGCGTCCGCTTTTTGCGAAGCGCAAATGCGGGACCGTTATCTCACCGTGCGATTCGAGGATCTCTGCGCCGAACCCACTGCAACCGCCGAGCGCCTGCTCCGTTTTCTCGAAGCGCCCACCGACGGCGCGGCGGACGCGGCGGGGGAAGTCGCGCCTCCCAAATCCCTTGGCCGCTGGCGCGCGCAACCAGCGGCGGCGTCCCCGCGTTTTCAAAGCACAGCCACGGAGGCGCTGCGAAAATTCGGCTACCTCGCATGATCGAATCGAAAGAATTCCTCTTCATCGTCGGCTCGCCGCGCAGCGGGACGACCATGCTGCAAATCCTGCTGGCAAGCCATCCGCAGGTCGCCTCGACCGTCGAGCAGACGCTTTACCAGCACTACCTCGCGCCGTGGCTGGAGACATGGGAAAGCGAAGTGCGGAACATCGAGGAGCGCGGCTGGAAACTCGGTCTGCCCATTCTTTGGAAGCGCGGGGAACTGGAGGATTTTCTCCGCGAATTCCTCGCGCGCGCCTACGCGAAGGTGCTCGCGCTCAAGCCCGCCGCGACGCACATCATCGACAAGCATCCCGGCTACAGCGCGCATGTTCGCACGATCAAACATTTCCTGCCGCGCGCACGCTTCATCCACATCATCCGCGATGGGCGGGATGTCGCCGCATCGACCATCGCCGCGCATGGCAAGATGGGCTTCGGGCCGGGCACCGTGCGCGGAGCGGCTGCGAAGTGGAAACGCTTTCTGCTGGCCGCGCGCGAGGCGACGGAATTCGCGCCGGACTATCTCGAGATTCGCTACGAGGAATTTTTGGAAGGCAAGGTCGGCACGTATGCGCGCGCGCTGGATTTTTGCGGGCTGCCCGCCACGCCCGAGTGGATCGCCGAAACGATCGAGGCGAACACTTTTGAAAAAATGAAGGAACGCGGCGCGTCGCCCGATCCGCGCACGCCGCTTTCGGAAAAGCGTTACCATCGCGGCACCGCTGGGGGATGGTGCGAGGATTTGTCCGCGCAGGATCGCTACGAATTCGACCGCGTCGCCGGCGATCTGCTGTGCGAACTCGGATACGCCGCGCCCGGCTGGTGGGCCGAGTCCGCGACGGAGCGGCTGCTCGCGCCGCTGCGTCATCACTTGGAAATGCGGCGGCCTTTCGTGGGCCAACTGCGCCAGGCCGCGAGCACGCTCCTTCGGGGCCGCGCATGAACGAGCCCGCGCCCAAAGTCAGCGTCGTGATGGTCGTGTACAAACACGCGCCCTTCATCGCCGAGGCCATCGAAAGCGTGCTGAGGCAGCGCACGAACTTCGATTTCGAGCTGGTGATCGGCGACGATTTTTCACCGGACGGAACGCGCGAAATCGTGCAGCGATACGCAGCCGCGCATCCCCAACGCATCCGGCTTCATCTTCCCGAAAAAAATCTCGGCCTCACGCGCAATGTCGCCGCAACGCTCCGGCTGTGCCGCGCCCCGCTCGTGGCGTGGCTGGAGGGCGACGACTTCTGGACTTCACCCGACAAGCTCCAGCGCCAGTCCGACTATCTCGACGCGCACCCGGATTGCGCATGGTGCTTCACGCGCGCGATCGTCGTGGATCAAGCAGGCGAGACGATCCCGGCGAAATCCGTCGTGCGCGTCGTGAAGCCGAGGTACGAAATGGAAGACTATCTGCGCCGCGATTTTCAGCCGCGCGCCTGCACCGTCATGTTCCGCCATCCACGCCCGATTGAATTCCCCGACTGGTTTTTCGACATGCCGACCGCCGACATGCCGCTCCATGTCTTGAACACGACTCAAGGCTTCATCGGCTTCATCGACGCGGAAACGGCGGCGTATCGCATTCATCCCGGCGGCGTCTGGTCGCAGGGATTCAGCCCTGCGGAATGGGGCGGCGAAACCATCGCGGAGCAGCGGCATCTCATCCACTGCCTCGACGCGACGATGAAAGTGTATCGCGCACTCGAAACACATTTCGCCGGACGCCACCGCGACATCACGCGCCCGCA
>JAYVRQ010000421.1:0-4810 GCA_043776145.1 Chthoniobacteraceae bacterium | reverse complement strand
GGAAAGCGATCTCGCCCTCGGCATTGAGCAGCGTGATCAGATTCGTGTGCGCGAATTGGCCGCGCGCGTCCTCCGCGTAGTTCACGCCGAGCAGCGCGGCGAGTTCGCGCACGTCGTCCGCGCCGCCGCGCAGCAGCGTCCAGCGTTCGCGGGCGAGGTTGCGCTTTTCGCGGAAGGCGGCGAGTTCGGCGAGCGTGTCGCGTTTCGAGTCGATGCTCACGAGGAGGAAATCGACCTTCGCGAGCACGTCGGGCGCGAGCTTCGCTTCGATGGCTTTGAGTTCGCTCACGAGAATCGGGCACGCGAATTCGCAGTGCGTGAAAAACATCGCGACGATCTGCGGGCGTCCGCGCAGCACGCCGAGCTGGATCTCGCGGTTCACATCGGAGGTCCACTTCGAGTCGAGCAGGTAGAGCGACGTGTCCGTGGGCTTTCCCGCAGGAAGCGCAACGTGACAGCAGGGCGGGAGCGGTTCGGCGGCGAGCAGCGCGAGCGGGACGAGAAATGCGACGAGTGTTTTCATGGATCGCGCGCGCAACGGAAGCCGAGGTTGTGGACGGTGTAACCCGCGCGCAGGCTGCTGCGGAAGCCGAAGCGCATGAAGGCGGCGTAGTTTCCCGTGTCCTTCGCGCCGAGCGAACCGGCGCCGCAGAAAAACTGGCGATCGAGGCCGGTGTCGCCGCGCGCGTCGCCGGTGACGAGCGCGCTGTTGAAGTCGCTCGTCCATTCCCACACGAGCCCGTGCAAGTCGCGCACGCCGAAAAAATTGGCACGGCCCGCGCCCGCGTCGGGCAGCACTGCGGGCGATGGCGTGCCATACCAGCGCGCGATCTCGGTCTGAAACTCCGCGTCCTTCACGCCATCGCGCATCGTGAAACCCACGGCGGCGACAGCTTCCCATTCCGCCGTCGTCGGCAGCCGCGCGCCGCGCCACGCCGCGAAGGCTTTCGCCGCGAACCACGACACATTCACCACTGGCTGTGCCACGCGCGCATTGCCCAGATCAAGATCGCCCGACCAGTACGCGAGATAACCGCCATCAGCGAAGAGCCGCTTCACCTGCGAGCGCCGCCACTGCGGATTCGCGCGCACGAATTCCACGAACTCCCCATTCGTCACGGGCTGCACGTTGAGATGGAACGCGGCGACCGCAATTTCCTTCGCGTCTTTTTCCCCGCGAAAAAGCGGGCGGTAAATCGAATCGGGAATCGCCGCCATCTCTGCAGCGTCCGCGGCGCAAAACGCGATTAGCAAACTGAAGATGTGCAGCGCAACGCGCATGGCTACTGATTCGCGGATTGCGCGTGGATTTTCTGCACTTCATCCACGGTCACGGCGTCGCCGCTGTTGCCCCACGAGTTGCGCACGTAGGTCAGCACATGCGCGATCTGCTCGTCGGTCAGCAGCACGGGCGGCATCACGCCATTGTATTTCTGGCCGTTCACGATCATCTCGCCGGTCTGGCCTTTGATGACGCCGCGAATCGCGCGCTCTTTGTCCGCCATGAGGAAGTCGGATTTCGCCAGCGGCGGAAACACGCCGGGCAAGCCCTGGCCGTCCATCTGATGGCACGCGAAGCAGGTCTGCGTGTAGATGCGTTTGCCTTTTTCGATGAGGATGTCCCTGCCCATCGCCGCGATTTTCGGATCCGCGGCGATGGCTTTTTTCATCTGCGACTCGAGTTCCGCGACCTTCCCCTGCGCGCCGACAAACGCGCTATCTCCGAGATACGTCGCGTCCACTTCCTTGCCAGAATAGGTCAGCAGATTCTGCGGTCCCTCGACCTTCAACATGCCGAGCGCGCCTTTGTTGAATGCGCGGAAGAGCGCGTGATCCACGAGGATGAACGTGCCCGGCACATCGACCTTGAACTCGACAATCGCCGAGCCGCCCGCGGGCACGAGGGTCGTCTGCACGTTGTGCTGCGACGGCACCATGCCCACCTCCTGATACACCGTGTCGAAAATCTCGCCGATGACGTGAAACGACGACGTGAGATTCGGCCCGCCATTTCCCACGAAAAGTCGCACGCGCTCGCCGACTTTCGCCTTCAACGCCTTGTCGCCGACGAGCGATCCGACCGCGCCGTTGAAGACGACGTAGCTCGGCTTTTCATCCAACGCTTTTTCCATGTCGAAGGGCTGCAACCCTTCCTCGCCGAATTTTCCCTTCGTATAAAAATCGCCCTGCATCACGTAGAACTCCTTGTCCACGGGCGGCAGACCTTCCTTCGGCTCGACTAAGATGAGGCCATACATGCCGTTGCCGACGTGCATCCCGACCGGCGCAGTCGCGCAATGATAAACGTAGAGCCCGGGATTGAGCGCCTTGAACGAAAATTGCGACTCGTGCCCCGGCGCAGTGAAGGACGAAGCCGCGCCGCCGCCCGGTCCCGTGACGGCGTGCAGGTCGATGTTGTGGGGCATCTTCGAGGTCGGGTGATTCGCGAGATGAAATTCGACTTGATCGCCCTCGCGCACGCGGATGAAAAGCCCCGGCACCTCGCCGCCAAACGTCCAGAAAAGATAGTCCACCCCGTCCGCCATGCGCTTCACCACTTCGCGCACTTCGAGATTCACGACGACCCTCGTCGCGTGCCGGCGTTGGATCGGCGGCGGGACATTCGGCGCGACGGTGAGCACGGCTTTTTCCTCACCGACGACTTCCGGATCCGCGCCCTTCGCTGAAGTCCCCGGCAACGCGCCTGGCAGCGGCGGCGGCTCGGCGGCGAAACTCACGGTGTTCACGCCGAAGTTGAACGTGATGGCGAGAATGGCGGACGTGAGGCGCGGGGATTTCATGTCGGCAGACTCGCGCCGCATCACCGGCTGCGCCTTGATCCAGATCAAATCCACTTCTGATTGTCGCTCAATCCGGTTCGCCAAGACTCGTGCGAAACTGCGCTTCCAGCCGATCCGGCGCGAGCACGCGAATGCGCTTGCCGGCGACTTCGATCTGGCCCGCGTCGCGCAGGCGGGCGAGTGCGCGGGAGAGCGTTTCGCTGCGAGTGCTCAGCTCGGCGGCGAGCACGGATTTGGTCACATCGAGCGCGATCTCCACGGGCGCGGCGGTGCGCGGCGGCGGGCAGCGTTTGAGCAGCCAGTTGATGAGCCGCGTTTCGACATCCTTGCCTTGCAAATCTTCGAGCGCATTCACGAGCAGGCGCAGATGCTGGCTCATCGAGCCGATCATCCGCAGCGCGAGGTCCGCTTGCGAGCGGAGCAGCACGAGGAACTCGGCGCGCGGCACGAAGAGCAACTCGCAATCCTCCTCCGCGCGCGCACTCGCCGGGTAGCCGCCGTCGCCCGCGAGCGCGCCCTCGGCGAAGGATTGCCCCTGGCGGAAAACGTGAATCGTTTTCTCCATCCCATCGGCCCCAACGCGATGCACATTCACCGCGCCCTGCCGAATGACGAAGAACCCGCGCGCCGGATCGCCTTCGCGGAAAAGATAATCCCCGCGGCTCGCACTCCGCGCTTCCACGAAGGCCGCGATGCGTTCGAGATCATCCGCGGGCACATCGACGAACATGCTGCATCCGCGCAGCGCCACGGTCTGCGCGGCGAGCCGAAGTTCGTGGAATTTTTCCGGCACGAGTGTTTTCACGCGGGAAGAAGTAACCGCGCATGACGGCGAGGGCAACGCCGCTTCGCAGGGGTTGCTGATGATGCTCCCGAATATGCTCAAGATCGCGGGGAAATTGACGCCGTTCGTCCTGCACGTCGCAGCGCGTTCGCTGGCGGCGCAGGCGCTTTCGATCTTCGGCGATCACAGCGATGTGATGGCGGCGCGAGGGACCGGCTTTGCGATGCTGTGCGCGGCGAGCGTGCAGGAAGCGCAGGACTTCGCGCTCCTCGCGCAGGCGGCCCTCGCTCGAATCGCGGATTCCGTTTTTGCATTTCTTCGACGGCTTCCGCACTTCACACGAAATAGCGAAGATCGCGCTGCTGCCGGACGAAGTGTTGCGGGCGGTGATCGACGAAGAGCGCGTGCGCGAGCATCGGGCGCAGGCGCGCGAGCCGGTGAATCCGTTTTACGCGGCGTGTCCGCGCATCGTGCAGCGGACGATGGATCGCTTCGCCGATCTCACGGGGCGCGCGTATCGGCTCTTTGAATATCACGGTGCGCCCGATGCGGAGCGGGTGATCGTGCTGATGGGTTCGGGCTGCGAGGCTGCGCATGAGACGGTGGATTTTCTCGGCGGGAAAATCGGGGTGTTGAAGGTGCGGCGCTGTCGCGCGCTCAATGTCGTCGAAGGAATTCGCCGCCGCGCCGGTGCCGAGCATTCGCTTCATCGCGGCGGCGGTGGGCGCGTGGCAGACGCGCGCGCAACAGTCGATGTTGTTCGTCCCGAGGACGACGCACGCGAATTTCTGCGCGACGTAATTTTCCTCATTCGTCGCGCGCGCCGAGCCGAGCACGCCGACGCTGTCCGGCCCGTGCGCGGCGACGATTTCGCGCAGCCGCGCGGCAACGTGCGCGGTCACTTCTTCCCACGACACTGCGCGCCACGCGCCGCCGTCGCGAATCATCGGCTCGGTGACGCGATCCGGGAAATGCGTGAACTCGAAGGCGTAGCGGCCTTTCGAGCAAAGGTGGCCTTTGTTCACGGGCGCATCGAGCGCGGGCGTCACCTGCACGATGCGCTCAGCCGCGCCTTCCAACTCTCGATGGTGAAAGTATGCGCCTTGCCTTGCAGGTGGTTATGATCGCGAAAGACTTCCGCATCCGGTGCCCGGTAGTCGCTGCATACGTCAGGTGAGCGCCGCAAGGTATCTGCGCAAAAAGGCTTTGGGCCGTTTGGGTGCTG
>JAYVRQ010000420.1:0-4813 GCA_043776145.1 Chthoniobacteraceae bacterium | reverse complement strand
GCGAAATCGAGCGCGTGAATCTCACGACCTGCCTCGGCGCGGCTCTCGTGAACACACTCTTCGTCCTCGACGAACCCAGCATCGGCCTGCATCCGCGCGACACGAGCCGCCTCATCCGCGTCATGCAAAACCTGCGCGACAAAGGCAACACGCTCCTCGTCGTCGAGCACGACGAAGCCGTCATCCGCGCCGCCGATCACCTGATCGAACTCGGCCCCGGTCGCGGCGATGCCGGCGGCGATCTCGTTTTCCAGGGAAACGCATCACAACTCCATCGCGCGCGCGGCTCGCTTACGGGCGATTATCTTTCGGGAAAAAAGACGATCCCCATTCCCGCGAAACGCCGCACCGCGCGCGGCGTCATCCGCGTCGAAACCGCACGGGAGCACAATCTCCGCGGCATCGAAGTCGAGTTCCCCCTCGGCATTTTCACCTGCATCACCGGCGTCTCGGGCTCGGGAAAAAGCACGCTCGTTCACGACGTGCTCTACCGAAATCTGCTCCGCGCAAAAAATCTCCCGTGCGACGAAACCCCCGGCGCGTGCGGAAAAATCACCGGCGCAAATCGCATCGACCACGTCGTCATGGTCGATCAATCGCCGCTCGCGCGCACCCCGCGCTCCACGCCCGCGCTTTACCTCGGCATCTACGATCGCATCCGCGAACTCTTCGCCGAGACGCCCGATGCCGTCGGACAGGGACTCACGCCAAGCGCCTTCTCCTTCAACTCCGGCACAGGCCGCTGCGAACGCTGCGGCGGCATGGGCTTCGAGAAAATCGAGATGCAATTTCTCAGCGACGTCTTCGTGCGCTGCCCGGAATGCGAAGGCCGCCGCTTTCAACCGCACATCCTCGCGATCCGGCTCGGTGGAAAATCCGTCCACGAATTGCTCGAACTCACCGTCAGCAGTGCGATCGGCTTTTTTGAAAAACTCGGCACACCGAAAATCGCGGACCCGCTGCGCGTGCTGGAGGAAGTCGGCCTCGGATACCTCGCGCTCGGCCAGCCGCTCAATGTGCTCTCCGGCGGTGAATCGCAGCGGCTCAAGCTCGTCGAGCGGCTCACGAATCAGAGCGAGAAAAACTGTCTGCTCATCTTCGACGAACCGACCACCGGCCTGCACTTCGACGACATCGCGCTGCTCGTCCGCGTCTTCGACCGGCTCGTCGAGCAGGGCCACACGCTGCTCGTCATTGAGCACAATTTGGAAGTCATCAAACGCGCGGACTGGATCATCGACCTCGGGCCGGAGGCGGGCGTGGGCGGCGGGGAAATCGTGGCGGTGGGGACGCCGGAACAGATCGCGACCGAGGAGGAATCGCACACGGGAAGGTTTCTGCGACAGACGCTGCGCGGGGAGGAACATCGAACATCGAACGAAGAGAGGCTGCGCGTGGCGGAAGAGCCCCATCGGCAATTGGCAATTGGCCATCGCCAATCCATCCAGATCCACGGGGCGCGCGAGCACAACTTGAAGAACATCACCGTCGAAATTCCCCGTGATGAAATCGTCGTCGTCACCGGACTCAGCGGCTCGGGAAAATCCACGCTCGCCTTCGACATCCTCTTCGCCGAGGGGCAGCGGCGGTTCCTCGATTCCATGTCCGCCTACGCGCGGCAATTTGTGGAGCAGCTCGAAAAGCCCGATGTGGACTTGATCTCTGGGCTGCCGCCATCCGTCGCCATCGAGCAGCGCATCACGCGCGGCGGCGGAAAATCCACCGTCGCCACCGTCACGGAGGTCTATCATTTCCTGCGGCTGCTCTTCGCGAAACTCGGGACACAGTTCTGTCCCCGATGCGATCTGCCCGTCGAGAAGCAGAGCCTCGCCGCCATCGTGAAAAAGGCGGAGGCGCTTGCGAAGCGCGGGAAGATCCGCGTACTCGCGCCGCTCGTGAAAGCGCGCAAAGGCTTTCACGGCGATGTCGCGAAGTGGGCGCTGCGGCAGGGCTTCGAGACGCTGCTCGTCGATGGGAAGTTCGAGCGCGCGGATGCTTTTCCGAAGCTGGAGCGTTTCCGCGAACACACGATCGACGTGCTCGTCGGCGGCGCGGAAGCGGTGAAACGCGCGATCGAAATCGGCAAGGGCACCGCGAAGATTCTCGATGCGAAAAACCGGCTCACGGTGTTGAGCACGGAGATGAGCTGTCCGGGTTGCGGTGATTCGTTCGAGGAACTCGATCCGCGACTGTTCTCCTTCAACTCGCCGCACGGCTGGTGCCCGGACTGCCGCGGCTTCGGCGAGATTTGGAAGGCTTACGTGAACCCACGCTTGGAGACGGCGATCGAGATCGAAATGGATCAAGAGCGACAGCACCAATCGCTCGACGAAGGTGAAGCCGAGCCGTGTCCCGCGTGCGACGGCGCGCGGCTCAATGCGGTTGCGCGGCATGTGCGCGTGCAGAATTCCACCATCGGCGAAGCGGCGGCGCAGTCCGTGCGCGATGCCCACGAGTGGGTCTGCAAACTCCGCTTCTCCGGCAACGCCAAGACCATCGCCGCCGACATCCTGCCCGAGATCGAGCAGCGGCTTTCCTTCATGGGAAAAGTGGGGCTCGACTACCTCTCGCTCGACCGGTCGGCGAAGACGATGAGCGGCGGCGAATCGCAGCGCATCCGGCTCGCCGCGCAGCTCGGCTCGAATTTGCGCGGCGTACTTTACGTGCTCGATGAACCGACCATCGGCCTGCATCCGCGCGACAACGACGCGCTGCTCGACACGCTCGAAGCCTTGAAGCGCAAGGGCAACTCGCTCGTCATCGTCGAGCACGACGAAGAGACGATGCGCCGTGCCGACACGATCATCGACCTCGGCCCGCGCGCCGGCGCGCACGGCGGCGAAGTCGTCGCCGTCGGCACGCTTGCGCAGATCAAGCGCGCGAAAAATTCCGTGACCGGACAGTGCCTGCGCGAACCGCTCGCGCATCCCACGCGCGGCCAGCGGCGCTCCTTGAAAGACGTGACGCGCTGGATCGAAGTGCGCGGCGCGACGCACAACAATTTGAAGAACTTCGACGTGCGCTTCCCGGTCGGGCGGCTCACCGTCATCAGCGGCATCTCCGGCTCGGGAAAAAGCACGCTCATGCGCGGCGTCCTCAAGCCCGCCGTCGAGGCCGCGCTGCGGAAAAAGCCCGGCGCCAAACTCCGCGGAGCCGAGCATCTCGCCGCCGTGTACGAGGTCGATCAATCCCCCATCGGCAAGACCTCGCGCTCCACGCCCGGCACCTACATCGGCGTCTTCGATGAAATCCGAAAGCTCTACGCGCAAGTCCCCGTCTCGCGCATCCGCGGCTACACGGCGAGCCGCTTCTCCTTCAACACCGACGGTGGCCGCTGCGAGGCGTGCGCGGGGCAGGGCGTCATCAAGGTCGAGATGAATTTCCTCCCGACGAGCTACCTCCCGTGCGCCGACTGCCACGGCAAACGCTACAACCCCGCGACGCTCGAAGTCCTCTTCAACGAGCGCAGCATTGGCGACGTGATGGAAATGACGCTCGAACAAGCCGCCGCCTTCTTCGCCGCGCACGCGAAGATTCACCGCTCCCTCGCGCTGCTCTGCGACACCGGCCTCGGCTACCTGAAGCTCGGCCAGGCCAGCCCCACGCTCAGCGGCGGCGAGGCGCAGCGGCTCAAGCTCGTGAGCGAACTCACGCGCGGCGTCGCGCGCAACGAAACCGCGCGACTCCGCCAAAATCGCGAGCCGAAATCGACGCTCTACCTGCTCGAAGAACCGACCATCGGCCTGCACATGGCCGACGTGACCGCGCTCCTGCAAGTCCTCCACCGCCTCGTCGATGACGGCCACACCGTCATCGTCATCGAGCACAATCTCAGCCTCATCGCCGACGCCGACTACCTCCTCGACATCGGCCCCGAGGCGGGCGACGCCGGCGGCGAAATTGTCGCCCACGGCACGCCCGAGGAAGTCGCGAAAAGCCAGCGCAGCCGCACCGCGCCCTTCCTGCGCGCCGTGCTCCGCGGCGGCTAGCTTGTCGCCGCGGGCGTGATCGGATAGTGGGTCGCCATGCCCATACCCGCCGCCGCCTTGAGCACTCCCGCGCCCCGCCGCTTCCGCATTGCCTTCTCCTTCGCGGGGGAAAAGCGCGGGTTCGTGAAAGAGGTCGCCGCCCTCCTCGCGGACGTTTTCAGCAAGAAGCAGGAGGAGATTCTCTACGACAAATTCCACCGGCCCGAGTTCGCGCGCGACGACCTCGTCGCCCATTTGACGCGGCTCTATCGCGACGACTCCGACCTCATCGTCGCCGTCCTGTGCCCCGACTACGACAAAAAGGAGTGGTGCGGCCTCGAGTGGAAAACCATCCGCGGTCTGCTCAAGAAAGGCATGGCGAAGGAGATCATGCTCACCCGCTTCGAGCACATCGAGCCCGAGGAACTCGAAGGACTCGCGGGCTTCGTGGACCTCGACGACGAGACCCCCGCCACCGCCGCCGCCCTCATCCTTGAGCGCCTTGCGAAGAACGAGGGCAAAGACAGGGACTACTACTCGAAGAGGCTCGCGGGGAAAGGCGGGGGCCGCGCCGCCGCCGTCGCCACGCCCCACGCCTACTTCACCGCCCTCCGCGAGCACTTCTCCACCTACGAAAACCTCGGCCTGCCGCCGCCGGCCAATGCGGAGGGGGAGAAGGATGTCCGCATCGCCATCCGCGAGTTGTTCGTCGAGCCGGGCTGCACGCCGTGGCGCGTTTCGCCGGAGGAGTTCGATGCGGCGCTGCTCGCGGGGGAAAACCGCGCCGAGCCGCTGCTGCCGGTGCTCGCGGGGAAGGAGCGCCGCGTGGTGCTGCTGGCCGATCC
>JAYVRQ010000419.1:0-4820 GCA_043776145.1 Chthoniobacteraceae bacterium | reverse complement strand
GCGCGACGGGCACTGGATGGGCTCGTTCGCGCCGGGAAAAACCGCGGTGCATCAGGTGAATTTGTTCGCGGGAAACGAGTATTGGTTTTCCCTCGGCGCGACGGACAAGGCGAAGAAAGTGTCGGTTTCGATCTTCGACGAAACGGGCAAGCCAATCGCCTACGAGCCCTATCAGGACGGAGCCGCCGCCGCCGCAGGATTTTCGCCCGCCGCAAGTGGGCCGTATCTCATCAAAGTCGAGGAACTCGAGGGCGAAGCCGCCGCGTTCTGCCTGCTTTACTCCTACAAATAACGGATGCCCGCCGAAGCGAAACCGACCGCGGAAAAACTGGGTGGCCCGCGCGTCACGCAGTTCTCCATCTTCCTCCCGAATAAAGTCGGCGCGCTGCTGCACATCGTGCGGCTGCTGAATGAGCATCACGCGGATGTGCTCGCGGTGAATGTGCAGGATTCCGCCGACTCGGCGATCGTGCGGATTGTCGTGAGCGATCCCGAGGGCGTGCAGGCGTGTTTTCTCGAACGCGCCGTCGCGTTTTCCGTTTGCGAGCTGGTGATCGTCGAACTGCGCGAGGGCGCGAACGAACTCGGCCGCCTGCTCGCCGCGCTGCTCGCCGCCGAGTGCAACATCTTCGGCAGCTACGCGCTGCTCACGCGCCCGCGGGGACGCACCGCGCTCGCGCTGCACGTCGAGGATAACGAATGCGCCGTGTCCGTGCTCCAGTCGCAGCAGTTCACGATTCTCGGGCAGTCGGATATTTCGCGCTGAGGCGCGCGCCGCGATGATCGCCGGCCCGGATCTCGTCGTCGCCTGCCCGCGCTGCCAGGCGTTCGCGAAAATTTTTACCATCGAATCCGCCGATGCGCGCGGTGCCGTCACATGGTCCGACGGCTGGCAGGATGCGCCGATGATGCCGCGCCCGCCGCGCATCGCGCGCTGCCCTTCCTGCCAGAAAATCTACTGGACGTGGGAGGCCATCCAACTCGGCTACGCGCCGCCGCCGGAAATCGCGACGCCCGAACAGGCCGCATGGAAAGACGCGCCCTATCTCGAACCGCTCGACGAAGCCGGCGTCGCCGAAGCCCTCACCACCGGCCTCGCCCCGACGCCCGATCTCGAAATGGAATTGCGCGTCCTCCGCTGGTGGCGCGGCAACGATCCCTTCCGCCGCCCCGACGCGCCCGTGGGCCACACCACCGCGCCCGAGGCGATGGAAAACATGGATCGCTTCATCGAGATGATGCGCGACGGCGAGGAAGACCTGCTCCTTTTCCGTGCCGAAGCGCAGCGGCAGTTAGGTCGTTTCGACGACGCGCTGAAAACGCTGGACGGCGTGTGTTGCAGCGATTGGTGGCCGGCGAAAAGCACGCTGCTCGGCTTCATCGAAGCAAAAAGCCGGAAGCTCGACATCCTCTTCGAGGCGCTGCCGCCAGAGGAGACGGTCAGCGCGTAGCATCGAAAACCTCACGCAAATAGTCGATGCTCCCCGTGGCGATGCGCTCTGGCCCCTCGGTAAAATCGAAAACTTCCACCGACACGACGCCATCGTATCCCGACTCGCGCAGGGCGGCGGCGATGGGGCGGAAATCGACTTCGCCAAATCCCGGACCTTTGAGGTTGCGGTCGTTGGCGTGGAAATAGGCGAATTTTCCCGCGCTCTCGCGGATGATTTGCGGGATGGGCTTTTCCTCGGCGCACATCGCTTTCACATCGAGAATGATCGACATCGCGGGACTCGCGAATTCAGCGGCAAAGCGGATCGCCTCGGCGGCGGTGTTGATGAAATTCGTCTCCGCCGGGGCGAGCGGCTCGAAGCAGATGACGACGCCGCGATCCTCGGCGCGCTTCACCGCATCGCGCAACGTCCCGGCGGCCCAAGCCCACGCCTGTTCGTGCGCGATGCCTTCCCCGACGTTCCGCTGCTTCGGCGAGCCGAGCACGATCCGCGTGCCGCCCACATCGGCGCAGCAGTTCACCAACTCCTCAAAATAAGCCGACGTGCGCGCCCGCACCGCCGCATCCGGCGAGGTGAGGTGCAGCCCCTCCGTCTTCACGAGCACCCAGTGCAGCCCCGAAATCCCGATGCCCGCGTGCGCGGCCGCCTCGCGCAATTCCACGCGCTGCGCGGCGGAAATTTCCGTTACGGAATTCGCGAGGGTGAAAGGCGCGACTTCAACGAGGTCGTAGCCCGCCTTGGCCGCAAAGCCGAACGTGTCCCCCATGCTCCAACCTTGAAAAATCTCGTTGCAGATGCCGAATTTCATCACCGAGCAATGCCCGTTCGGCGCGGTGTTGTCAGCTTCGATCTCGCCGGAGAACGCGCAGTTCAGAAAAATTCACTGCGCGTTAATCCCCGCGCACGATCATTGCTATTCATAATTTCCATGATTCCGAATCCTGCCGCCGAACCCAGCTCGCCGAGAGGCAAAGCCCGGAAATCCCAGACCGATTTGCTCGTCGCCGAACTCGTCGGTGATTTTCCGGGCGCAAGCCCGTGCGAGATTCGCGTGGCGGTATTGCAGGCAGAGGAAAATCTGTGGCCGAAAAAGGATGGCTACCTGCTGCTCGACCGGGCGCGCGAACTCCTGCGGCGCGGTTAATCAATTCGCCTCTCACCCGGCGCGTGACATTCGGGAAAGCGCCGCTCCACACTGAGCGGCAATGAAAATCCTCGTCATCGGAAGCGGCGGGCGCGAACACGCGCTGGTCTGGAAACTCCAAAAGTCGCCGCGCGTCTCCGCAATTTTTTGCGCGCCGGGAAACGCGGGCATCGCGCAGCTCGCGACGTGCGTGCCGATCAAAGTGACCGATCACGAAGCACTGCTGAAATTCGCGCGCGACGAAGCCATCGGTCTCACCGTTGTCGGTCCGGACGATGTGCTCGCGGCGGGAATCGTCGATCTTTTTGAAGCGAACGGACTGCGCATTTTCGGACCGACCAAAGCCGCGGCGCAACTCGAGTCGTCGAAAGTTTTCGCGAAGGAATTCATGCAACGACACGGCATTCCGACCGCGCGTTCGGGCCATTTTTCCGACAGCACGGCGGCGCGGGAATTCGCAAGTGGCATGGCTTTTCCCATCGTGGTGAAAGCCGACGGGCTCGCGCTGGGAAAGGGCGTCATCATCGCGCAGGATTTCGCGGAAGCGGCGGCGGCGATTCACGACATCATGGACGCGCGGAAATTCGGCGACGCGGGCCGGCTCGTGGTCATCGAGGAGTTTCTCGCGGGCGAGGAATGCTCGATTCATGCGCTCGTCGATGGCGCGGGCTACCTGCTTTTCCCCGGCGCGCAGGATCACAAGCGCGCGCTCGACGGCGATCTCGGGCCGAACACGGGCGGCATGGGCACGTTCAGTCCGCCCGCGAAATTGCTGACGCCCGAAATGGAAGCGCGCGTGCGGCGCGAGATTCTCGATCCGTTCATCGCCGGTCTCGCGAAGGACGGCATTCGCTACCGGGGAATGCTTTTCCCCGGCCTGATGATCGACGCCGCCGGACCGAAGGTGCTCGAGTTCAACTGCCGCTTCGGCGATCCCGAAACGCAGGTGCTGCTCCCGCGTCTCCAAAGCGATTTGCTCGATCTGCTCGAAGCCACCATCGACGGGCGGCTCGCGGCGGCGGAGGCGAAGTGGTCGCCGCAATCCGCGGTGTGTGTGGTGCTCGCGTCGGGTGGTTATCCCGGCGGGTACTCGACGGGAAAAGCCATCTACGGCATCAGGGCCGCGAGCGAAAACGCGACCGTTTTCCACGCAGGCACTCGACTCGAAACTGGGCGCATCGTGACTGCGGGCGGGCGCGTGCTCGGCGTCACCGCGCTGGCCGACGATCTCGCGGCGGCGCGCTCGCTCGCTTACGAAGCGGTCGCGCAAATCCATTTCGAGGGCGTGCATTTTCGCCGCGATATTGCGGCGAAGGGGCTGACCGTCTAGCGTCCCACGCTTCCATGAAATCGCTCCCGATTCTCGCGCTCGCCGCAATTCTCATCGCCGCTCCGGCGGCTCCCGCAGAGGATTCGCGGCCACCCACGTTGCGCGAGACGGTCAATTTGCTGAGCGACGATGACCTCAAGGAATTCCTCCGCCTGCTCCGCGAAAATTACCTCAAACCCGATACGCTGACCGATGCGGAAATCTCGCGCGCCACGATCCAGGGCATCATCGAGCGGCTCGGTCCCGGCGCGTCCCTGCGCCCCGCGCCTGCGGCGGGCGTGAGCGAGATGAGCCCGTGCAAATCCGAAATCATCGACTCGACTGCAGGCTACCTGCGCGTCGGTTCGCTAAACGCGGAGAATCTCGCGGCGCTCGATTCCGCGTTGCAGGATTTCGCCGCGAAGAAAATCGGCGCAGTCATTCTCGATCTGCGTGCGACGCCCGCTGGCAGCGAGTTCGCGCAGGCGGCGGAAGTCTGCAAACGCTTTTGCCCAAAAGGCAAAGTGCTCTTCACGGTGAAAAAGCCGACCTTACGCGAAGAGCAGATTCTCACGTCGAAGGAAGATCCGAAATTCACGCGCCTCCTCGTCACGCTCGTCGATGCCGACACTGCGGGGGCGGCGGAAATCATCGCCGCCGTCCTGCGCACTTATGCGAAAGCGATGGTCATCGGCCAGCGCACGCGCGGCGAGGCGGTCGAGTATGCGGAGTTGTCGCTGCCGAGCGGGAAGCTGCTGCGCGTCGCCGTGGCCGAGGCGGCCCTGCCGGATGCCACGCCCGTCTTTCCCGGCGGCGTGAAGCCGGACCTCACCGTGGAAGTTTCGCAGGAGACGACCGCGAGCGTTTTGCAGCAGGGACTCGAAAGCGGTGTCGCCGCGCTCGTCGAGGAAAC
>JAYVRQ010000418.1:0-4825 GCA_043776145.1 Chthoniobacteraceae bacterium | reverse complement strand
GCTGATGATCGCGTGGTTCGTGGTGGCGGCGATTTCGGGGTAATACGATTTCTACAGTCCGAATGTCTCTGAAAGGGTAGGGTGGTATTTTACCCGCCCTACCCGCTCTGCCTTTCAGGCATCCGCCCTACATCAAATTCGCCGCGACCTCGGCCATCTCGCTGCGTTCGCCTTTGACGAGATTCACATGCGCCATGAAGGGCTGGCCTTGCAGCCGGTTGCGCGTGAAGACGAGGCCGTTCGTGTGGGCATCGACGTAAGGATTGTCGATCTGCGCGAGGTCGCCGATCATGATGATCTTGCTCCCCTTCCCCATCCGCGTCACCAGCGTCTTCGCCTCGTGCGGCGTGAGCTGCTGCGCTTCATCCACGATGAAAATCGCGTGCGGCAGCGAGCGTCCGCGGATGTGCGCGATGGCCTCGACTTCCAGAATCCCCGCCTGCATCAGCGCCTCGTAGGGACGCGCGGATTTCCCGTTCGGCGCGGGCGCATCCGCCGAATACCCGCCGCCTTGGTGCTTCCGCCCGCTCTGTTTTTTCTGCTCAAATTTCTCCGGCTTGCGCGGCCTCGCCAGCAGTTGCTCCAGCGCATCGAAGGCTGGCTGCACCCACGGCTGCATTTTCTCCTCCATTTTGCCGGGAAGAAATCCGATGTCCTTCCCCGTCGGCATGATGACGCGGGTGATGAGCATCTTTTCGTACTCGCCGCACTGCACCTGCTCCAGCGCCGCACCCACGCTCAGCAGCGTCTTCCCCGTCCCCGCTTTTCCATAAACCGTGACGAGCGTGATGTCGGGATCGTAGAGCGCATCGAGCAGGAAATGCTGCCCGAGATTCGCCGCCGTGAAGCTGCGTCCGCCGCGAATGTTGATCCGGTCGTGATGCAGCTTTTGAAATTCCCCATCCGCGATATGCCGCGCGGGCACGCCGTGCGAAGGCTCCTCCTCATTGCGCAGTAGCACATATTGATTCGGCAAAAACGCGCGCCCATCCGTGAGCGTGATCCGCTCCTGACTCGCGAACGCCTGGAGCGTATGGCCGGGAATATCGAGCGTGTCGTGCTCCTCCCCGCTGCGCCGCTGCGTGCGCCGGATGTCGCCATCCTCGACGCGATCCGTCCGATAATCCTGCGCCTCGATCCCGAGCGTGCGCGCCTTGAGCATCATGTTGATGTCCTTCGTGACGAGCACCGTGTGAGGCGAGCGCGTGTCCGCGAGATACGCGGCGCTCGCGAGGATGCGATTGTCCGTGATCGTGAGGTCGCTGAAAATCGTCCGCACCAGCGCGGCGCGCGGCGATTCGTTGAGCAGCTGCAGGTGCCCCTTGCTGTCGAACTGGATGTTCGGATTCACGCAGACCTGAAGCTGCCCGCCGTTCTCCAGCTTCACGCCCGCCTTCATCTGATCGCTCGTGCGGAATTTCTCACTCAGCCGCCGATGCACCTCGCGCGCATTCGCCCCGCGCGTGGTCGATTCGGATTTGAAGCGGTCGAGTTCCTCCAGCACCTCGACGGGGATCCACACCACATTATCCTCAAACTGAAACATCGCCTGCGGATCGTGGATGAGGACGTTCGTATCGAGGATGTAATGCTTGGTGGGAGAGACGTCGGGCTTTTTAGCGGCCATGGTTTTCAGGGGTTTGGGGGATTCGGCGACCGGCTCGCCATGCTTTTGAGTGGAACGATGAAAGGCCCGCATCCCGGTAAAGAAATCTCAAGCACGGCGGCCAATCGCCAATTCATCTGCGTTCAACATTGGCGCGAACATTCCCGGAACCGCCAGATTGCACAACCGGATATTCATTTTGGCGGCGGATTGTAGCTCACCACGGCGGCCCCGCCCGTCGCGGGCGCGGCTTGTGCGTCGGTCGCGGCTTTCAGGTCGGCGTTGTAGCGATGAATTTCGTCGGTCAGTACGCGGGCGGACGCAGCATCCTGCGGGTCGAGCGCGGCCTTGCGGGCGCGCAGGGTTTGTTCGCGGGCGGTCAGTTCGGCGAGGCGCTTTTGCAGCGCGTCTTTCGGGTCCGATACGGTCACGGCGTTCGCCGTTTTAATGCTCTGCTCGAATCCCGCCGCGATCCCGTTTTTCAAATCGAGCCCCTTCGGCATCGCCAGAAAGATGCCACCCGCCAGCACGACAAACCCCGCGAGATGCAGGAGAAAAGCCCGCCGCACATCGGCCCACGCGACGAAGAAAAACACGAACGCCGCAAACGGCACGAACAGGTAGCAAAGCCCCCAGACGAAGCTGCGCCGGAACGCGATCACGATCATCCAAATGCCCGCGACGAGCAGCACGAGTGATCCGATTCCGAGAAGAGCGATGGCAGGCACCGAAGTTATCATAAAAACCGTTTTAGCACGAAGCGGACCTTTGGCGCTTGCGGGATTGCGCCGCTCGGGTCGCGTGGCTACACCCCTGCCATGCGTCTTCCCATCCTCCTCGCCGCAGTGCTCGCGCCACTTCTCCACGCGGAGCCGCCCGCGGTCGTCACCGGCGGCGGCACCGTGGAACTGGTCGCGAGCGAACCCGACATCCGCACGCCCACGGCCATCGCCGTCGATCCGCGCGGGCGCGTTTGGGTGCTGGAAAACAACACGCACTTTCGTCCGAAAAACTACAACGGTCCGCCCACCGATCGCGTGCGCATCCTCGACGATTTCGGCCCCGACGGACGCGCGCGCAAGATCACCACATTTGCCGATGGCTTCAGCGACGGCATGGGCCTGCTGCTGCTCCCCGGCGGCGACGCGATCGTTTCCACCCGCGCCGAGACGCTGCGCCTGCACGATGCCGACGGCGACGGTCGCGCCGAAGAACGCCGCACGCTGCTCACGCTCATCACCGACGACAAATATCCGCACAACGGCCTCTCCAGCCTCGCGCGCGGCCCGGACGGCGCGATCTATCTTGGCCTCGGTGAAAATCACGGTTTCTCCTGGACGCTCATCGGCACCGACGACGCGACCGTGAAAGGCTCGGATGAAGGCGCGATTTTCCGCTTCGATGAAGAAGGTCGCGGACTCGTGCATTACGCATGGGGCGTGTGGAATCCGTTCGGCCTCGCGTTCGATCCCGCGGGCCGGCTCTTCGCGCTCGATAACGATCCCGGCGGCGGTTCATTCTGCCGGCTGCTGCACATCGTCGAGCGCGGCGACTATGGCTACCGCTACCGCTATGGGCGCACGGTCGATCACCCGTTCATCTCGTGGGATGGCCGCTGGCCCGGCACGCTCCCGCCCGTCTGCTTCACCGGCGAAGCGCCCACCGGCCTGCTCTGGCACGGCGGCGCGCTGCTCGGCTGCACCTGGACCGATCACGGCATCCAGCGTTTTCCTCTGGAAAAAAAGGGCGCGTCTTTCACCGCGAAACCCGAATGGCTCGTGCGCGGCGATTACAACTTTCGTCCGAGCGGAATCGCCGCCGCGCCGGACGGCTCGCTGGTTGTGAGCGATTGGGCGGACGGCTCGTACGAGGTGCATGGAAAAGGCCGCGTCTGGCGCGTGCGCGGGGTCAAGGCCGCGCCCGATGCGCCAATGCCGCGCACCGCGCCGGAGACAAAGCTCGCCGCGATGCTTGATGGAAAGGCGAGCGCAAACGAAGTGATTGCGTCGTTTCGCGGTGAGGATCCATTTCTTTTTCGCGCGGCGGTTTTGGCGCTCGCGAAGAATCTGGATCTGCTCCCAGACCAACCAATCGATCCCGGAGCAAAAGCCCGGCTCGGTATTCTTCTCGCAATGCGCGAAAGCAAAGCGCCTTTTCCGGCCGACGCTCTGAAAGACCCCGACCCCGCCGTGCGCCGCGCCGCGCTCGAATGGATCGGCGTCGAGCGCCTCACCGATTTCTCCGCGAAGATCGACGAGGCCATCGCCGGAAATCCGACGCGCCAGGTCTTCGACGCCTACCTCGCCGCCGCCGAACTGCTCGCGAGCGAGAAGATCGACACCGACGGCAAAGTAAGCACCAGCGAGCGTTTCCGGCGCATCGCAGAAATCGCGCTCCCCGTGGCTGCGACGCCCTCGTCGCAGAAGGTGTCCGCGGCGCCCTCGCCGCGCGACCCCGCACTGCGCGCCCTCGCGCTCCGCCTCCTCCCCGTCTCGCATCCCGCGCTCACGATGGACGCCCTCCGCAATCTCCTCGCCGCCGATTCCCGCATCGCCATCGAAGCCACCCGCATCCTCGCCGCACGGGCCGACGAACCCGCGCAATCCGAACTCCGCCGCCTCGCACGCGACGAAAAACTTTCCACCGACCTCCGCGCCGAAGCCCTCGCCGGACTCGTGCATTCCGCATCCGGGACAGAGACGCGCGAGATTTTGAAAACCGCGCTCGCATCCGCCGACGCGCTGCTCCGCCGCGAAGCCGCGCGCTCCCTTGCCGAACCGCTCCCACCTTCCGACGAAAAACAAAACCCAAACGCCGCCGCCGGACGCCGCCTCTTCTTCCACCCAAACGGCCCGCTCTGCGCGAACTGCCACCAGATCGAAAGCCGAGGCCGCGCCATCGGCCCCGACCTCACCGGCGTCTGGCGCATGAAGCCGGAGCAGCTTCTCGAATCCATCCGCGAACCCAGCAAGGAAATCGCGCCCGCGTTCATGCAGTGGCACGTCAAAATGAACGACGGACGCGAAGCCGCGGGCATCGACCAGTTCGTCGATAGCAAATCCGATTTCACGCTGCTCGACGCCACCGGCACCTCCACGAAATACCGCTTCGCCGACACCATGCTGCGCGAGCCCATGCCCATCTCGCTCATGCCCCCCGGCCTCGCCGACCGCCTCACCCCGCAGGAACTCGCCGACCTCCTCGCGTATCTCAGCGAGC